>CAZRLR010000017.1:0-23755 GCA_964600395.1 uncultured Conexibacter sp. | reverse complement strand
GGGGGGGGGGGCGCCGGCCGCGCTCCCTCCGCCCCCCCGCGCCCGCCGCCCCCCCGGCCGCGCCGGGCCCCTCCCCCCGGGCGGGCCCCCCCGCGACGCTCAAGCGCTGAGCGTCGCGGCCGCCCGTCAGGCGGTGTGCCGGCCGCGCCGCCGCAGCGATCCGGTCATGAAGATCACGCCGCCCGCAGCGAGCACCGCGAGGATGGCCCACGGCGTCGTGCCGGTCCCGGACCCGTCGCCGGAGCCGGTCACCTGCGAGGCGGGCTTGACCTTGATCGCGTCGACCGCGCGCTGCGTCGTGATCTGGCCGAGCATGATCTGACCGAGGCGCCGCTTGCCGGCCGCGGTGTCGATGTCGTCCACGGTGAGCACGCCGAGCTTGCGGTAGGCGCGGACGAGCGACGGCGTCTTGCGGTCGCTGCGCTCGACGTAGGCGAGCGGGATGCCCGTCGAGACGAGGCCCTTCGTGATGCCCTTCTGGAAGGCCACCTGCTTGTCGGTGAGCGAGTCCCGGCGGGTGAGCACGGCCCGGATGACGGGGACGTAGGTCGTGTCGGGGCCGAAGAGCGTCGGGAAGGCCTTGCGGAGGACAGGGGTCCCCTGCACGAGCTGGGCGCCGAACGCCTGCCCGGCCGCGACCTCGGACGTGCTCGAGAAGAGCTTCGCGAGCGGCGAGGCGAGGAACGCCCGCAGACGCGCCTTCGTCAGATCGCCGTTGAACACGATCTGCAGCCCAGCTTGGCGCAGCGCGGCGATGATGTCCCGGCGCAGCGGCTTCGGCGCCGACCCGAACTGCAGGTACGCGACGCGGTTGGCCAAGGAGGCACCCGTCTGCGAGGACGTCGGGCCACCCGCCGCTCCGGGACCGCCGGTCTTGCCACCGCCGCCCGCGTTGTCCGGCTTGGTGGCGCCGCCCGGGCGGTCAGGGGTGGTCGAGCTCGGTGGGCTGCCAGAGCCACCGGTCGTCCCGGTCGACGTGGTCTCCGTCGGGGTCGTCGCGGTGGTCGTGGTGGTCGGCTCGACCACCGTGCCCTGACCGGAGACACCTGGCGACGTGGTGGTCGTCGGTGACGTCGTCGTCGTCGGCGACGTGGTGGTCGTCGTCGGCGTCGTCGAGTACTGATCGACCGCCGGCGTCTGCGCCATCGCCTTCGCCCCGAAGAATCCCGCCCCGAAAATCAACAGCACAGACGCGAATCGGCGCATGTGTCCTCCCCCTGAAAGTAGTTCCCGGACGCCAGCATAGATGGCTTGCGGGTCGAAGTGTTAGTCACTGGTCTGATGTTGCGCTAGCTCTTGGGAATTCGGACCTTCACGGCGGGCGACCACAGCAGGCCCGGGCCTCCCGCCCGGACGCTGAGTTGTCGTCCGGCCCGTCGTGAGACGACGATCGACGGGCCGCAGGTATACGGAAGCTCTTCGTCGATCCGGCAGACGAAGCGGTTCGCCAGTGCCTCGCTGGCGGCGACCCGGAGGACGACTCGACGGCGCTCCCGCCGGACCCTGCCGACGATCCGCAGCGACGCCGCCTGCAGGTGGCGCACGAAGAGCTGCGGGCTGCCGCCGGGCGTCGCCGGCGTCAGGCCCGGGGCCGCGGAACGGAAGACCGCGGTGCGGCCGTCGTCGGCGACGGACGCACGCTGGAGCGGCAGACCGCCGGGCTCCGCTCGGCGCGCCTTCCCGCTCTCGGAGGCAGCGATGGACGACGTCGTGCCGCTGCGCAGATCACGAACGAAGAGGTCCGGGCCCGATGTGTCGCCGGCGGCGAGGTTCGTCGCGTAGGACTCGAACGTGACGAAGCGCCCGTTCGGCGTGATCCGCGGTGTGACGGAGTCGTTGTTGCCCTGGACGTTGAGCGAGCCGGCGCTCACCAGCGTCGTCGTGTCTCTCAGCCTGTCGCGCAGGTACACGTCCGTCCGCCGGTTCGTGTCCCGCGCGTAGAGTGACCGCGCCTCGGTGTCGAAGACGACGAAGCGACCGTCACCGCTGATGTCCGGGGCCGCCCGGAACGGCGCGCTGATCGCGCGGTCCTGCTGGGCGCCCGCAGTGGAGCGCGAGACCCGTTCGGTGCGGCCCGTCGTCAGGATCCGGACGAAGACGTCGGCGACGCCGTTCGTGTCGTTCGGGACGAGGTTGTCGGCCGCCGATTCGAACGCAACGGCTGAGCCGTCCGCGTCGATGGCCGGAGCAGACGAGCGATTGTCGGCCTCGCGTTCGTCGTCGGCAACGCTCACGCGCCGCGTCGTCCCGGTGACGAGGTCCCGGACGAAGACGTCCGGCCTGCCGTTCGTGTCCCCTTCCACGAGGTTGGACGCGAGCGAGGTGAAGGCGACGAATCTTCCGTCGTCTGACACGTCGGGCTGCGACGAGGCCGCGTTGGCCACGCCGCCGTCCGCGGCCACCGAGACAAGCCGGACCGGCTCGCCTGCACGGCGGACGAAGACGTCCGCGGTGCCGTTGGTGTCGTCGGGGGTGAGGGTGGTGGCGGTCGACGTGAAGGCGACGACGAGCCCGGAGGACGAGACGCTGGGTTCAAGGCTCACCCCATCGAGAGTCTGGCCGTCGATGGGTGCCGACACGAGCTGCCGCGAGCCGTCGAGCAGGGATACCGACACGACTGCCGCGACGCCGGGAGAGGACGCAGTGGGGTCGACGGCGGCCGGTGGCCCGAAGACGTTTCCCGCGGCGGTGCTCAGGACGGCGACCGTCGCGTTCCCTGAGAGGACGGCGTCAGTGACCGGGGCGTCGAGCGTCGTCCCGGTCGGGGAGCCGACGAGCTGCGTGCGGGGCGCCGTCGCGGCCCCGGCGGGGGAACTGAGCACGAGGGCGACAGCGAGCGCGGCGGCGGCCCATCGCCCGGGGCGCTGCATGGTCCAGCGGTCCGTCACGGGGTGCCGCCACGCCCTGGGTCGTCCGACGGTGGCGCGCCGAGCGGTCCCGACGGGGCGGGTCGCGTGGCGACGGGGGCCTGCTGCGGCTTGGGCGCCGCGGACGGCTTGGTGGTCGTCGGCTTCGGCGCTGCCGGCGGCTTGACCGCAACCGGACGACGCGGCGTCGTCGGTACGGGCGCTGCGACCTGCGGTGCAGGTGCGGGGCGCTGGGCGACCGCCGGGACGACGGTCTGCGCCGGCCGAGGCCCAAGCGCCGTCACGGCCGCCGGCCGCTTGCCGGCCTTCGCGACGGTCTTGCGGCGCTCGGCGGTCGCGGCTCGACGTCGCCGACGCTCGGCGACCCGACGTCGGCGGGCCGACTCCCGTTGCTCGGCCGGGGTCGGGAGCCGCAGCGCGATCGAGGTTCCCGAGCCGCTGCCGACGGCCGCAGATCCGGGCGCCGCGGACGACTGCCCGCTGTCCCCGGCCGTGAGGGCGGCTGCAGCGCCGGCAGTGAGGGCGATCGCAGCCACCCCGCCGATCGCCATCATGCGTGGAGAGGGACGGCGGCGTCCGACCGCGACGGTCGAATCGCGTGGCGGCGAAGCCGAAAGGGTCGTGGCTCCGATCGGCAGCCAGACGGCCGGTCCTGCCGGCGCGTGCGTCGAGGGGTCGGGAACCACCGGCTCGGGGCCACGCGGGAACGCGGCGGACCCGTCCGCCGGCTCCGCCTTCAGCGGTGGAAGCCACTCCTGATTCTCGGCCGGCGGGGCCGCAGCCACCGCGACCCGCGGAAGCCACTCGTGAGCGGCTGTGGCCGGGGGGTCGAGCCTGGGCGCCTCGGGAAGCCAAGTCGACCGTGGGGGTACCGGCGTGTCGGGGCTGCGCATGGCTCGTCAGGCTCCCGTCCGCTTCAGCACGACCGGGATCGTGCGCAGCGCGAGCTTCACGTCGTTCCAGAACGACCACTCCGCGACGTAGAGGTAGTCGAGCTTGACCATCTCGTCGAACGGGACGTGCTGACGGCCCATGACCTGCCACGGCCCCGTCAGGCCCGGGGTCAGGTCCAGGCGCGTGCGATGCCAGCCGAGGACGGCATCGCTCTCGCTGCGGACCAGCGGCCGCGGGCCGACGATGCTCATCTCGCCCCGCAGGACGTTGAAGAGCTGGGGCAGCTCGTCCAGGCTCGTGGCACGCAGCAGCCGCCCGACCGGGGTCAGGCGCGGGTCGGCGGTCACCTTGAACATGGGGCCGGTGAGCTCGTTGAGATGGGCGATCTCGGCCTTGCGCTCGTCGGCGCCCATGACCATCGTCCGGAACTTGATCATCTCGAAGGGCTGCTGGCGCAGGCCGATGCGCTCTTGGCGGAAGAGCACCGGACCCGGGGAGGTGAGCTTGATGACGACGGCGATGGCGGCCAGCAGCGGGCTGAGGATCGTCAGCGCGATCGCCGAGCCGCACAGGTCCATGGCGCGCTTGGCGACGATCGCCCCGCGGGATCGGACCGGACCGCGAAGACCGAGGAGGGTGAGTCCCTCGACGTCGTGCAGCTCGACCCGGCTGCCGATCACCTCGAACAACCGCGGGACCACGCTGATCTTCAGCCGAAGGCGCTTGCAGCGGCGGATCGCGTCGAGCAGGTCCTCGTGCGGCACGGCGGAGAACGCGATGACGACGCTGTGGACGGCGTGCTCCTCGGCGACCCGCTCGACGTCCGCGAGCACACCCAGGCGCGGCAGCCCGCTCTCGGGCAGCAACGGCGCGCGGTCCCCGCCGTCCGTGTCGAGGCACCCGACGACCCGGAGCCCGAGCTCAGGGTGTTTCGCGATCTTCGTCGCCACCAGGTCGGCGATCGCGCCGGACCCGAGGATGAGGACGCGCTCGTCGGCCGTCCGGTTGCGGACCGTGATCCGGGCGACCTTGCGGGTGAGCGGAAGCGTCGCGCAGGCCATCGCCCAGGCGACGACCACGGATCCCGCTCGGACTCCCGTGAGCGGAGGCCCGAGCAGCACGGTCAGCGCCGCGGCGAAGGTCAGTGCCTGCGTCAGCCCTGGGAGCTCGTCGAGCAGCCCCGCCCGCATGACGACCGCGTCGCGTCCGTACAGGCCGAAGAGCTGCACCATCAGGAGCGCGGCGCCGGTGAAGATCGCGAACGCCATGGGGCTGGCCACCGGCTGGGCGAACAGGGCGCCGACCCCGGCGACGGCCAGGCCGGCCACGTCGGCGACGCGCAGCGCCGGCCGGGTGAGCGCGTCGCGCGCTGACTTCCGCGCGGGCTGGGGGAGGAGCAGCGTCGGCGCGGTATGCGTCGTGAGACGCAGTTCCGCCCTGGTCACCTCACTGCTCAGAGCGCCGTCGAACGGCGCCGCCCCCCCTGCCGTCTTCCCCACGAGATCTCCCCTGATCCGCTGTGTCGTAGCCGGGCCCCACCGGCTGTGGCGAGCGACGGTAACCGGTGATCGACCGAATTTGCAACTGTCGACCGTCACATCACCCGACGCGGCCCCGTCCGTGAGGCGCCGGGGTCAGCGCCTGAAGCCTTCGGGTGGCACGAGCCGCGGGTTGAGTGCCAGCGCCACGCCGAAGGCGCGTCCGGCGTCCTCGCGGCGCCCGAGGCGACGCAGCAGAACCGCGTGCTCCAGCACCACCGTCCAGTCGTTGGGGGCGGCGGCGACGGCGAGCGCCAGCTCACGCTCCGCAGCCACCAGATCGCCGCGCTGCAGCGCCGCGGCTGCGGCGGTGCGGAGCGCACGACCCCGCACGCTGCGGTGGTCCAGGCCCTGCGTCAGGCTCGTGGCCTCTGCGGACCGGCCGGCAGCGAGCGCTTGGCCCGCCCGGTGCAGGGTCCGCTCCTGGCGCCACTGGTCGGTCAGGAACACCGCGAGGATCACGCACGCGAGCGCTGCGGCGAGGCGGACGGGTGTGGTTCCGGCGGGCACCGCGCAACCCTAGAACCAACTGCGACAAGCACGCGGCACCTCATCTACGCTCGAAGACGTGGGCAGCGCCGAGCAGGTCGAAGGGGAGACGAGCAACCTGGCGGCCCGCGGATGGGGCGGTCGGCTGCTCTGCGGCGTCGTGGCCGCCCTGCTGCTGTTCAGCGGACTTCGGTCGGGGGCCTACTTCCCGGAGCAGTACCTCCTCGTCGGCGCCGTGGCCGCTGCGGCCTGTGCCGTCGGCGTCGTGCTTGTCGGACCCCGCTGGCGGCCGTCTCCGGAGGCGGCCACCGCGCTCGCCGCCCTCGTCGGCTTGAGCGCGTGGACCGGTCTGTCGGCCTCGTGGTCACCGGATCCCGCCGGCGCCGACCTGGCGACGCAGCGCGATCTGGCGTACGTGGCGTTCTTCCTGCTGACCACGCTCGCGGTCGGCAGCGGCCGGCACGCCGCGGTCCTGCTGCGCCTCGTCGTCGGCGTCCTCGTCGTGCTCTGCGCGGTCGGGCTCCTCAGCCGACTGCGCCCGCAGCTCATCCACACCGACGAGACGCTCCTCGTCTACGCGCAGGGCCGCCTGGCGCACCCGCTCGGGTACTGGAACGCGCTCGGGGCCGTCGCGGCGATGGCCGTCGCGGGCGCCCTCGGGCTGGCCGCCGACGCCCGGGAATCGCGGGTCGTCCGGTCGCTCGCCGCAGCCGGCGGTGCGCTCGCGGTCTGCACGCTGTACCTGACCATCTCCCGCGGGGCCGACCTGGCGTTGGCGTCCGCGCTCGCCGTGATGCTGGCCGTCTCGCCGCGGCGGCTCAGGCTCGCGGTTTCCGGCTTCGTCGTCTTCGCTGCCGGCGCCGTCGGGGCCGCGATCATCCACGCGCATCCGGCCCTCGTGGCCTTTCCGGCCCTCGAGGCCGATCAGTCGCGGGAGGGTGGGCCGGTGATCGTCGCCCTGCTGGCGGTCGCCGCGGCCGCGGCCGCGGCCCAGCTGGCGCTCACCCGGGTCACGGCGCTCAATCGCAGCCGCTCGGCGTCGTTCCGCCGGGCGCCGGTGCCCGCGATGGTGTTCGGCGTTCCCGCGGCCCTGGTGGTCCTCGTCTTCGCGGGTGCCTACGCCACCTCGTCGGACCGGCTCGAGGGACAGGCGGCCAACGGGACCGTCAGCGTCCGCTCGTTCTTCGACCGTCAGTACGGCGACTTCATGGACACGTCGAAGCCCCCACCCGCCGGTCAGGAGCGGCTGTCCACCGCCCGCTCGAGCCGGTCGGCCGCCTACGAGGTGGCCATCGACGGGCTGCAGGCCCATCCGCTGGCCGGCGACGGCGCCGCCGGCTACGCCGTCCGTTGGATCCGGGATCGGGACACACCCGAGTTCTTTCGCAACGCGCACTCCCTCGAGCTCGAGACGGGATCCGAGCTCGGCATCGTCGGCCTGCTGCTGCTCGCCGGGCTCCTCGTACCCCTCGGCGCGGGCATGCGGGGGATGCGGAAGGCCCGCGGCGGTCTGACGCGGTCGCAGGCCGCGGCGGCCTCGGGCGTCGTCGCAGTGTGGATGGTGCACTCGGCGCTGGACTGGGATTGGCAGATGGGCGCGGTGACGTTTCCGGCTCTCGCGTGCGGCGCCGCGCTGCTGGCCCAGGGGCGGAGTTCAGGGCGGCCACGCGCTGCTATGTTCGCTCGCTTCCGCATGGCGAGCGCGACAGAAGGACGACCTCATGCATGACGCAGACCAGCCCGGCTCGCTTCCGGACACCTTCGCCGTCCTGCGGCGCAACCTCATCCTGATCGCGTTCACCACGCTGCTCGCGGTCGGCGTCTCGCTGGCGCTGTCGACCTCCAAGGACGCGGTCTACACCGCGACGTCGCAGCTCGGCTTCAACGACGACAGCGACAACCTGCAGGCCCTCGGGATCCAGGCCACGCCGAGCTTCCAGCCCGAGAAGCAGGTGGCCGCCCAGGCCGAGCGCATCACGCGTCCGGAGGTCGCCGCTGCGGTCAAGAAGCGCCTGCGCCTGCAGCAGACGCCGTCGAAGCTCCAGTCGATGGTGAAGACGCAGGTCGAGGTGGCCAGCAACCTCGTGTCGATCACCGCCGAGGCCCCCACCGCGAAGCTCGCCGAGGACCTGGCGAACGCCTTTGCGGCGGTCGCCAAGGGCGACGCCACGCGCCGCACGCAGCGCCGGTATCGCCTCGTCGCCGCCGACGCCGACCGCCAGGCCGCGAAGCTGAAGGGCAAGAAGAACGAAGCCCGGCGGGCGGTGTTCGAGGACCGCGCGTCACAGCTGCGGCAGATCGCGACGTTCGCCAGGCCGGCCGACATCGTCCGGGCGGCCGAGCGGCCGACCTCACCGTCTTCGCCGAAGCCGATCCGCGACGCCGTCCTCGCCGGTCTCCTCGGGGTGATGCTCGGTCTCGGCCTGGCGTTCCTGCGGCAGGCCCTGGACCGGCGACTGCGCGAGCCGTCGGATGTCGAGCAGCAGCTCGAGGCGCCGGTCATCGGTCTGCTCCGGACGACGACCCTTGGCCGGACACCGTTTCCGAGCACGAGCAAGAAGCGCAAGTCACTCGTCAAGGACGAGGATCTGGAGGCCTTCCGGATCCTGCGCACCAACGTCGCGTTTCTCGACGACGCCGACGGCACCGAAGAGCTGACGACCCTCTTGGTCACCAGCCCGTTGCCGGAGGAGGGCAAGTCCACTGTCGCCGTCGGTCTGGCCTGGGCCGAGGCGATGACAGGCCGCAGGACGCTGCTCGTGGACTGCGACCTGCGCCGCCCGACCATCGCGGACCGGCTGGAGGTCGACCCGGCCCCAGGGCTCTCGGACTTCCTGCTGGGGGACGCGGAGCCGGGGGACGTCCTGCGCACCATCGAGCTGGGTCAGCGCCGCGGGCCCGGGGCGCCACAGCTGGTCTGCATTCCAGCCGGCCGGCCGACACCCGAACACGCCGAGCTGCTGGGCTCCGAGCGCTTTCGCGAGTTCCTGACGCAGGTCGCCCAGGTCTACGACCGCGTCATCCTCGACAGCGCCCCGCTGCTGCCGGTCAGCGACACGCTCTCGCTGCTGCCACGAGCGGACGCGATCGTCCTCTGCGTCCGCCTCGGGCAGACCCGGCGTGATGAGGCGCAGGCAGCGCGGGCGGCGCTGCAGCGGTCGCCCACGCAGCGGGTGGGGCTCGTGCTCACCGCGGCGGACCAAAGCCAGACGCCCTACTACGTGGGGTCGTACGCCTACGCAGGGCCGCCGGCGGCCAAGGTGGACTGAGGTGGCCCTGGCGCTTCCGTCGCCCCGGCGTCATCGGCCCGGCCTGAGCGCGGACGTGCTGATGGTGCTCTTGGCCGTGGCCGCCGCCCTGCTCGCGGCCGGCGCAGTCGCTGCGGGCAACGGGGACCCCGTGGTGCCCGTCGTGCTCGTCGGCAGCATCCCGGCCATGTGCGTGGCCATCTGGCGGCCGTTCGCTGTCATCACGCTCGGCGTGCTCGTCATCCCCTTGGAGGGGTTCTTCCCCGGACTGGTCGGGCCGTCCCAGGCGTTTCTCGGCCTCGGCGCCGCCGGCTGGCTGGCCCGGTGGGCGACGACCCCGCCGCTGACCCTTCCTCGTCAGCCGACGATCGTCGCGTTTGCCGCGCTGATGGTCGTCGAGGCGACCGGACTGCTCTTCGCCGCCGAGCCGGCGATCGTCGCCCGGCAGGTGGTCACCTGGGGTGCACTCCTCGTGGTCGCCGCGGGCATCGCGCATTCGGCCAGCCCTCGGCAGGTCGAGCGCCTCCTCTTCGCCTTGGCGGTGACCGGCGGGCTTGCCGGGCTGGTGGCCATCGTCGACCCGCAACCGCTGACCGGTGCGGTCTTCCTGGGGACGGCTGTCAGCCGCGCGACCGGAGGCCTCGGGTCGCCGAACGCCCTCGGCATGCTGCTCGCGCTCTGCCTCCCGCTGCAGGCTGCCTTCGCCCTCCGGGGGCGCACGCCAACGGCGCGGGCGGTGGGAGCGGCATGCGTGGCCTTGGCCCTCGTCGGCATGGGGCTCGCAGTGTCGCGCGGGGCGTTCCTGGGCCTCGGGGCAGGGGTGCTGGTCCTCGCGCTGTGGGCGCCCTTCCGGCGGACGGCGCTGCTGCTGCTGCCGCTCGTCGTCGTCCTCTCGATCGCGGGCAACAACCCTGTCTCGCCGTACAGCGAGAAGGTCGCCGAGCGCCTGACGGACCGCAGCACGACGGGCGGCTCCAACCCGCGGGTGCAGTTGTGGAAGAAGACGCCGGCGATGATCGAGGACCACCCGGTCTTCGGGGTCGGCGGACTCGAGTTCCTGCACGAGGCGCCGGCCTACGACATGGCCACCGCCGAGGGGATTCCGAACCACGCCCACAACCTGCTGCTGACGATCACCGCCGAGGCGGGCTTCGCCGGGCTCGCGGCGTTCCTCGCGCTGCTGGCCTCCGTGGCGATGGCCCTCCGGCGGACGCTTCGCGGCGCCAGCGGTCTTCAGCGAGGGCTGGCCTACGCGATGGCCGCCAGCTTCGTCGGCTTCTTCGTCAACGGCATCCTCGACTATGCGCTCGGGGCCGCGCCGATCGCCGCCGCCTTCTTCGTCCTCGTCGGCTGCGCCGCAGCCCTGCGGCCCACCGCGGCGGCGCCGTCCGTCCGTCCCGGCCAACGCCCGGCGGCCGTCCTTGCGACCACCTGAGATGCCGTGACCGAGACCCGCACGATTCCACCGCACACCGGACCCGAGGGCCTTCCGGATGCGACGCTCCACGCGTTGGCCGCGGAGCTCGACATCCGTGTGTGGACCCCAGGGGAGGAGGGATCCTCGCGCTGGCGGCGCGCCCTGCGGGCCGCCCGCGAGTCACCGTCCGGACGCCTTCCCCCGCGCTACGCCACCGACACCTGGCACATGCCATTCCGCCCCCGGCTGGAGGCCGCTCTGGCACCTGGCCTTCGGATCCTCGACGTCGGCGCCGGCGCCCGACCGATGGTCGATCCCGAGGACCGTCCGGAGGGCGTGACCTACGTCGGCTTCGACGTGGAGGCGGACGAGTTGCTCAAGGCGCCACCCGGAAGCTATGACGAGATCGTGGTCGGCGACGTGACGGTCGCGCGAGAGGAACTCGTCGGGCAGTTCGACCTCGTCCTGAGCTGGCTCACGATGGAACACGTCAAGCCCGTCCCGGCGGCGCTCGTGAACCTCAGCCGCTATCAGCGATCCGGCGGTCGCTTCCTCGGATATCTGGCGGGCGGGCGTTCGCTGCACGCCGCGCTGAATCGCGTCGTGCCCCACCGCGTGGCCAAGCCGGTGATGCAGCGCCTCTGGGGCCGCGTGCCGGACTCCGTCTTCCGTGCGCACTACGACCACTGCTGGTACGACGCGTTGCGGGAGGTCGCCGACGGCGCGTGGGCGCAGGCCGAAGTCGTCCCGTTGTTCACCGGAGGGTGGTATCTGCAGTGGTCGCCGCTCCTGCGCGCCCCGTTCCTGGCCTACGAAGAGTGGGCCTACACGGGCGGCCACCGCAACCTCGCCGCCTACTACCTCATCGACGCGACCGCCTGACCCGTTCCGGCGCGCCGCTCACGACGGAGCGGCGCCGTCGATCCAGCCGATGACCCTGGCGGGAACGCCACCGACGATCGCGCCGGGGGGAACGTCCTTCGTGACGACGGCGCCGGCACACACCACGGCGTCTGCGCCGACACGGCACGGGGCCAGGACGATGCAGGCCGAGCCGAGCCACGCGCCGCGCTCGACGACGATGTCGCGGCCCTCCAGCGGAACCGCCCCGTGCCGCGCCCGCCCGCGCTGGGCGTGGTCGTGCGTGCCCGTGATGAGCTGGACACCGTGGCCGAGGAAGGCGTCCTCCTGCAGGTCGATCGTGCCCGACACGGTGTTGAACAAGGCGTCGTTGACCGTGACCCGCGGACCGAGCGTCACCCGCGCGGCGTCGCCGTACACCCGTGGCGTCAGCAGCGACTCCTTCTCCAGGATCCAGAGCAGCAGCCGCGCCAGCGCCTGGCGCAGTCGTCCGGCAGCGGTACGCGGCGAGAAGCGGGAACGGCCCTCCGGCACCCACGGCGCCTGGTCCTGATTGCGGGGGCGGCCAGGCGAAGCGACGGCGTCGGGCATGCGGCCAGCCTCCCAGACCGGTCAGACGGCGGGTGCATTAGGTTCTGGTGAGTGACCGCCGTCGAGGAAGCGGCCCCGGGCGGGCGGGCAGCCGGCCGGGTGGCCAAGAACACCCTCCTGCAGGCCGCGGCGGACGCCCTCGGCAAGGTCGGCACCTTCGTCCTGTACGCCGTCATGGCCCGCGAGGCCGGCGTGGCAGCGTTCGGCGACTTCACGACCGCCGCCTCGCTGTCGATCCTCGTGATGATCGCCGCCTTCGGGATGGACTACCGGGTCACCCGTCTCGTCGCTCGCGACGAGCCCGGGGTCGCCGTCGCGTTCTGGAGCGCCATCGTGCTGAAGGGCATCCTGGGCCTGGTGCTGGTGGCCGTCGTCGGCGGCGTTGCGCTTGTCGGACCATACGACGCTCGCGTCGCTGCTTGCACCTTCCTGCTGGGGGCAGCGATCCTCATCGAACTGGAGATGCTGACGCCGCACGCCGTGTTTCGCGGACGCCAAGAGCTGCGTCCGGTCGCCGTGTCGCTCACCCTCTACCGGGTCCTGCTGTCGGCGATCGGCGTCGTCGTCCTGCTCGCCGGTGGATCCATCACCGCCGTCAGCGTTGGCTGGCTCCTGTCCGCCTGTCTCGCGCTGGCCTACACGGTGCGGCAGTTGCGCCGCGCCGGGCTGCACCTTCCGTTCTCCGTCTCGCGAGGAGGGCTCCGCGAAGTCGGGCTGGACTCTGCGGGGCTCGGTCTCGCCGGGCTGCTGGGTGCGACGCTGGCCCGCCTGGACGTCGTCATCCTCGGCCTGTTGAAGGACACGGAGGCCGTCGCGCTCTACGGCGCGGCCTACCGCCTCATGGAAAGCACCCAGTTCCTGACCGTGGCATTGGCCGTCGCGAGCTTTCCTGCGCTCGTGCACCTGAGCCGCACGAGCACGCCGACGATCGGTGAGGCGACCGGGTTCGCGATCAAGGTCCTCCTCGTCGTGACGCTCCCCGTCGCCGTCTTCTTCCTCGTGTACGCCGATGCCGTCATGCGCGCCGCCTACGGGACGGGTTTCGAAGGCGCGGGCACGACGCTGCGGCTTCTGGCTCCGAGCGTGGTGGCCGCCGGCATCTATGGCCTCCTCTCGTTCGCCCTGACCTCGCAGCAGCGCCAGCGCCCGATCGTCGTCGCGCTCGCCGTGTCGGCCGTCGTGAACCTCGTGGCCAATCTTGCGCTCGTCGGCGCCTACGGCGCTCCGGGAGCCGCCGGGGCCTGGCTGGCGACGACCGTCGTCCTGTGCGCCCTGCTGCTGGTGGCCGCCGTGCGCGCGGGCGGGGCGCTGCCGATGGGACGCACCGCCGCCGGGCCGTTGCTCGCGGCGGGGGTGATGGCGGCGACCGGGGAGGTGCTCGGCGCGGGAGCGGCGAGCGTCGTGCCTGCGGCCGCGATGTTCGTCGTCGCGCTGGCGTTCTTCGAATGGCGCTTCCATCGCGTCGATGCCGAGCGTCTGGTCCGCCTGCTGCGGCGCGTCCGTTGAGTCGCTGTGTATGGTCCCAGCCACCCGGGGGCGGGGGCTGCGCAGGCCGCGGATTCGCACGTCCCGGCACGCGCCATGACAGAGACCTCTCCTGGAACCACCGCCACGTCCGGAACCGCCCCGCGCGAGCACACGCTGCTCGAGCTCATCCGATCGGACTACACCTTCTACTGCGACCTGCGGGAGGAGCCGCCCGGCCGGCGCCGGCTGAAGGCCCCGGTCCGGCTCCTCATCAACACGTCGCTGCGTGCCGGCATCCTCTTCCGCATCACGTGCGCCTCGCCGCGCTGGATGCACTGGTTCTGGCGCTCGGTGCTCAACACGGTGCATTCGAGCGAGATCGTCTACGGAGCGAAGATCGGGCCTGCGCTGCACCTCCCGCATCCCTATGGCATCGGGATCGGCGGCGCCGTGAGGATGGGGCACGGCGTGACGATCTGCCAGCACGTCACCCTCGGATCCGACATGGCCGGGGTCGGTCAGCCGCAGGTGGGCAACAACGTGACCTTCCTGGCCGGCGCGGTGGCCGCCGGGCCGATCTCCATCGGTGACGGCGCGGTCGTCGGCGCCAACGTCGTCCTGGAGGAAGACCTGGCGCCGGGCGGCCTTGCGGCACCTGCCCGCGCCCGCGTCGTCAACCGTCGCATCAACTGGAAGAACTACCCGGTCCAAGGCCGGGACGCCGAGGTGAACCGATGAGTCACGCGCCCGCCGAACACTACGACCGCGTCACCGCCGCTTGGGGGCTGCTCCTGGGGGAGGAGCTGCACTACGGGGTCTTCACCGCCGGCATCACGGATCTCGCCGCGGCGACGGGCGAACTCACCCGGCTGATGATCGAGCACGCCCGCATCCAGCCCGGCGAGCAGGTGCTCGACGTCGGCTGCGGCACCGGGGCCCCCGCCGTCCGGCTGGCCAAGGAGTTCGGTGCCCGCGTCACCGGGATCACCACGAGCGAGGAGGGGATCCGCGCGGCCGTCGCCCGTGCCGAGCGGGAAGGCGTCGCCGATCTGACACGCTTCGAGGCGCGCGACGGGATGGCCAACGGCCTCCCCGACGCGACGTTCGACCTCGTCTGGCAGCTCGAGTCGTCGCACCTCATGCGCCGTCGTGACGCCGTGATCGCCGAGGACGCGCGGGTCCTGCGCCCCGGCGGCCGGATGGTGCTGTGCGACATCGTCCTGCGTCGGCCACTGGACCTCGCCGAGGTCCGGCGGCTGCGCGAACCGCTTGCGCTGCTGCGTTCCGTGTTCGGCGACGCGCGGATGGAGCAATTGTCGGAGTACAGCCGCCTGATGGCGGCCAACGGCCTGCAGGTGACGGAGGAGGTCGACCTGACGGCGGACACGCGCCCGACGTTCGACGCCTGGGCGGCGAACGCCGAGCGCCACCGCGATCAGGTCGTCGAGCTGATCGGCGAGCGGGCCGCTGACGAGTTCGCTCGGTCGTGCGACGTCCTCCGCGGCTTTTGGGACGACGGGACGCTCGGGTACGCGCTGATCGCGGGCAGCCGTCCCGTCCCGGCCTGATGCCCACGCTCGTCTCGCTGCTCCCTTCGGACCTGGCCCGGACGCGCGGCGGCGCCGAGCGATATGCCTTCGAGCTGCACCGCGCGCTGGGCCGCGAGCTCGCCGGGTGGCGGATGCGCGGGCTCGTCGCCGCGACCTCGAGCCCAGAGCGGCACGTGCCGCCCGGCTGGTCGGTCGTCGGGGGCCCGTTCACCCGGCGCCTGTCGGCGGGCGATGCCATCGGCGCGGGCGCTGCGCTGCGTCACACGCTTCACGACGCCGACGTCGTCCTGAGCCACCAGTGGCGCACGCGCTCGGCGACGGCGCTGCGGATCGCCTGCGCGCTGCGGCCCGGGACGACCCTCGTCGGCCTCGACGAAGGCGGCGGGACCCGGCTGGGCTACGTGCTGTCGTGGCTCCCGGTCCCGGAGGCGGACATCGCCGCGCATCTGTGCGACTTCGAGGCGTCGATCTCGCCCGTCAAGGCGCCGCGCCACATCACGATCCGCGGTGGGGTGGACGACGAGCGCTTTCGTCCCGCTCCGGGCGTGCCGCCGACCATCGACTTCCTTATGGTGGGTCGGTTCCTGCCGTACAAGGGACAGCTTCGTTTCGTCGAGGCGCTCCCGGACGGTGCCACGGCACTGCTCATCGGTCCGTACGACAGCACCGATCCGGGCTATCGCGACTCGGTCGTCGCGGCGGCGCGCGCGCGCGGAGTGGAGGTCCGTTTCGACGTCTCGGACGCAGAACTCGCGGCCGCCTACCGGGATGCGCGCCACACGGTGCAGGTCCCGATCGACTTTCGCCGTTACGAGAAGGCCGCACCGCCGGAGCTGCTCGGGCTCACGATGCTCGAAGCCATGGCCAGCGGGAGTGTCCCGATCTGCCCGGGGACGGGTGCCTCGGCGGAGTTCGTGACCGACGGCGTCACCGGCCGGACCTACGAGGCGGGGTCCGAAGCGGCGCTCGCGAACGTGCTGCGCCAGGCGATGGCCGAGGACGACGCCTACCCGGCGCTCCGTGCCGCAGCGCTGCGCGAGTCCGAGCGCTGGACGTGGGCTGCCGCGGCGCGGGCCCTCGTCGGGGCGCTCGGCGTCGAGGCCGGGACGGGGCGCTCAGCGTCCCCGGCGCGAGCACGCGCGTAGCCGCGCGGTCGCTCTCGCGGCGGGGCGCCCGAGGCCGTCCCGGGCGCGGACGGAGACCGTGCCGGCGGACGGCGGCAGGCGGACGGTCACCAGAACGGGGGCGACCTCGGGACCGCCTCCGTCGGGATCGTCGAGCGTGATCGGTGCGCGCCGGCCCGGGATCGTCACCTCAAAGCGCCGGAGCGGTTCGGGCCCCGGACCCAGCGTGAAACGGACGCTCAGGCGGTGGGCCGAGCAGCGGCGCGACAGGCGCACCGCGAACGGCGCCAGCGTGGGACGACGCCGGCCCGTCAGCGTCGGGAGGTCCGGTCGGCCGCACACCGGCGCGGCGCCGGGCGTGCGCCCCGCGGCCGACGCCACCGACGCGGCGTCCACGTACGCCTGGCCCGAAGGACGCGGTGCCCCGGTGTCGCGCACCGCGATGCCGAGCCACGCTGCGGCGTCGAGCTGGTTGTCCTCTTCGGTCACCCAGGCGTACGGCGTCAGATGAGCCACCCCGCAGTCCGACGCGGCCAGGCGGCTCACGACCTCGGCGTAGTCGGCAGCGCGGACCGCTTCGGTGACCGGCATGAAGTCCGTCAGCACGACCCCGCCGCGCGTGGCCCAGCCGGTCTCGTCGACGTCGATCGGCGTGTGACGCTCGCCCTGGGCGTCGAGCGCCTCGCGGGCGAGCCTGACCTGGGTCATGACCTGGGTCGGGACCTGTCGGTAGATCGTGAAGCCCACGGCGTCGACATTGCCGTGAAGCCCGGGCACGGCGTCGAACATCTCGTTCAGGTACCCGACCGCGCTGGCGCGGCCGGTCTCGGCCGAGTGGACCAAGCCGCCGACGGCGACCCGCGCGTGGGGGGCGACCCGCAGGATGGCGGCGCGGGCGACGAGGTAGAGCCGCGCGTACGTCGCTGCGGGCATCGCCGTGAGCGACACCTCCTGGTTGGGCTCGTTCCAGACCTGGAAGTTCACGGCGGGGACGTAGGGCAACTCAGGATGCGCCTTCCAGAACGTCCCCCTGTCGCCGTATCGGCCCGCGAAGGCCGCCGCGTACTCGCCGAAGCGCTCTGGCTGCGGAGGCCCGGTCCCGCTGCCGGGCGGCGTGCTCGCCCAGGAGGCGGCGTAGCCGAGGATGACGTCCCAGCGCAGGCCGTGGCGCGCGAGATGCGTCACGAAGGCGTCCGGCCTGCGCCAGTCGAACGTGTGGGCACCTGTGCGGACGTCCGGCGCCAGCGGCTCGATGAGGTTCCAGTACGCCACCGCCCGGACCGAGCGCAGTCCGGCCGCGCCGATGGCGGCCGTGTGCCGGTCGGTCGGCAGCAGCTTGTTGCCGTCGGGAAAGAGCGCACCGCCGTTGACGCCGAAGGGCTCCAGCGCCGCCACCGGTGCCGTCCGGGCCGCCACGGCTGCCGTGGCCGGCCGGCCCGATACGAGCAGCCCCACGAACACGACGCACGCGATGAGCATGGCCGACGTCCGCGGGTGCCCGGCACGGCGCGACGGTGATGTCCCCCCGGACGCGTGCACGACCGGGACCCTACCTTCTGGTGCAACGGTCGATGCCGGTGCAACGCCAAAGGCGAGGTCGCCGTTATGGTCCGACGCGATGGCCGAACCGACGCAGACGACCCCGGGTGACCCCGCCGACGCCGTCACGGTCGTGATCCCGGCGTGGGGACCGCACGTCGCCTACGTCCCGGACGCCGTGGCGTCGCTGCGCGAGCAGGACGGCCCGCCGCTGGAGATCGTGGTGGTCGACAACTGCTCCGACGTCCCGCTTCCCGCGCTGCCCGACGACGTGCGCGTCGTGCGCACCGAGGAGCGCCTGCGGGTCGGAGCGGCGCGGAACCGCGGCCTGGACGAGGCCCGGACCCCGCTTGTCATGTTCTGGGACGCCGACGACCTCATGCTGCCCGGGGCGATGGCCCGCATGGCCGGCGTCCTGCGCGACGACCCGCGCGTCGTGGCGGTCACGATGGACAGCCTGCGCTGGACCCCGGAGGCGGGGCCCGGCGACCGCTGGCCGTGGCCGCGATCGGTGATGTACCGCCTCTGCGCCTGGCCGCGGCTCTTCGCCGTCGTCGCCCAGGTCTACTGCCCCTTCACGACGACGGGACCGGCACTCATGCCGACCGCCGCCGTCCGAGACGCCGGCGGATTCGCAGCCGACATCGCCTTCTTCGAGGACTGGGCGTTGGCGGCGTCCCTCACCGTGCGCGGGCGCATCGTCATGCTCCGCGAGAGCGGGCGTCTGTACCGCGTGCACGAGAAATCGCTGACCCTCGGGCACCTCGGTCATCCGGACGAGACGCAGTGGCTCAGCGGCCTGAGGCGGCGCGCGCTCCACGACCACGCCCGCCCACTGTGGCTCAAGGCGTTGCTGCCGCTGATCCGCGTTCATCACTGGCGGCGGGCGCGGATGGCCAAGCGGCCGACCGGTGGCGTCGGCTTCTACGAAACGGCCCTGGAGGACATGTCCGTGCCCGCGACGAACCGATAGGCGCCCCGCGGACGGGCAGCGGCTACGATCCAGCGCGATCGGGCGCACTGGCGCTTGTGCAGGGGGCCGACGTACCACGAACAACGCAAGGACGGGGAGATGGCGCAAGACGCCGAGCAGGTCATCGTCAACACGATCCGCGGGCTGATCCAGCGTCGCGGCGCAGAACCGCCGGAGATCACGGACGCGTCAGCGCTGGCCGCTGACCTGGACATGGACTCGCTGGAACTCGCCGAGTTGTCGGCGGCGCTCGAGGACGAGCTGGGGAGCGACCCCTACAGCCAGGGCATCGTCCCGGTGACGGTCGGCGAGCTCAAGAGCTTCTATGCCTGAGGCCGGTCGCGGATGCTGATCGACGTGCTGCGGACCGCCGCCGAGGAGGCCGCCGACACGCCGGCCGTCGTCGCGCGCGGCCGCTCGATCACCTACGGCGAGCTCGTCGCGCGCGGCGAGCGGTTGGCCGCCGGCCTCCAGGCGCGTGGCGTCGACCGCTTCGGCTGCGCCGTGCAGGATCCGATCGGCGTCGTCGAGCTGCTCGCCGCCGCGTCCGCGGCGGGGAGCGAGGCGTGCGTCTACCCGCGCAACCTCGACGCGCCGGCCGTCGCCGCGCTGGCGGCCCGGCTGGGGCACACGACGGTCCTCGCCGACGAGCTCGAGGCCGTCGACGGGGTGCAGGTGCTCACCGCCGGGGACCTCGCCGCCGAGGCCGGTGCCGGGTCGGCCACGACACCGCCTGACCCCACGGTCCTCATCATGACCACGGGCACGACGGGAGCGCCCAAGGGCGTGCGTCACGAATGGGCGCGCCTCGTCCGCACCGTGCGCCCGCACGAGCAGGACCGCGGCAGCCGCTGGCTGCTGGCCTACAACGTCAACCAGTTCGCCGCCTTCCAGGTCCTGCTGCACGCGTTCGTCCATCGCGCGACGGTGGTCGTGCCCGCGTCGGCCCACGCGCGCGACGCGATCGAGGCGATGTACGAGGCGCAGGTGACCCACGTGAGCGCGACGCCGACGTTCTGGCGCATGCTGCTGGGGTCGCTGGCCGCCGAGCCACGGCCGCTCGCCCTGGAGCAGATCACGCTCGGCGGAGAGGCTTCGCCCGCGTCGGTCATCGACCGCCTGCGCGAGACGTTCCCCGACGCCCGCATCTCGCACGTGTACGCCGGGACGGAGTTCGGGTCGGCGGTCTCGGTGCGCGACGGGCGCAGCGGCCTGCCGCTCTCGGTCCTGGACCGGGACGAGAGCGCCGACGTGCAGTTCCGCGTCGTCGACGGTGAGCTGCACGTGCGGTCCCGCAACGCGATGCTCGGCTACCACGGCGGCGACGAGGCGCAGGAGTGGCACGCCACCGGCGACCTCGTGGAGGCCCGGGACGGGCGCCTGCACTTCGTCGGGCGCACGGTGGAGATCATCAACGTCGCCGGTGCCAAGATCCATCCGCTGCCGCTCGAGGAGCTCATCGTCACGGTGCCGGGGGTGGCAGCCGTCGCGGTGTACGGCAAGCCGAGCGCGATCACCGGCCAGATCGTCGCGGCCGACGTCGTCCTCGAGGACGGCGCCGACGGCGACGAGGTGCAGCGAGCCATCCACCAGGCCTGCGGGCATCTGCCCCCGCCTGGCCGCCCGCGCCGCCTGCGCCTCGTCGACGCCCTCGAGGTCCGCGGCAACAAGGTCGTCCGCCAACCGCAGGAGGTCAGTTCATGAGCCCGCGTGTCGTGATCATCACGGGTGGCAGCCGCGGCCTCGGCGCCGGCATCGCCGAGGCGTTTCTCGCCAACGGCGACATCGTCGCCACCTGCAGCCGCTCGGCCACCGAGCGCACGGACGCCTGGAGTGCGGATCCGGCCACCGCCGACCGGTTCATGTTCCAGCCCGTCGACATCGTCGACAGCGCGGCCGCGGCCGCGTTCGTCGGCGCGGTGATCGAGCGCTTCGGCCGGGTCGACGTCCTCGTCAACAACGCCGGCATCGCCCGCGACGGCATGATCGCCATGGCGCTGGAGGAGGACATCGACACCGTGCTCGACCTCAACCTGCGCGCCACCTTCGTCATGACGAGGCTCGTCGTCCGCAAGATGCTCCTCGCCGGATCCGGCAGCATCGTGAACATCTCGTCCGTCGTCGGCACGGCCGGCTACCGCGGGCTGTCGATCTACTCGGCGACGAAGGCCGGGCTCGACGGCTTCACGCGGTCGCTCGCGCGTGAGCTCGGCTCCCGCGGCATCACCGTGAACTCCGTCGCGCCGGGCTACCTGCGCACGGAGATGTCGCACGGGCTGGACGAGGCCCAGCTGCAGCAGATCGCGCGGCGCACGCCGGCCGGCCGGCTCGGCGAGCCGTCGGACATCGGCTCGGTCGTGCTCTTCCTGACGTCGCCGGGGGCCGGCTTCATCACCGGCCAGACGATCGTCGTCGACGGTGGGCTCACCGCGTAGATGGCTCCGACCTTCCTGGAGCTGTACCGCACGGACTACCACGCGCACTGCCGTCGCAAGCCGCCGGAGTCCGCGCGCCGCCGGCGGCTGCTGGCCCCGTTGCGCCTCGCCGTCAACCCGTCGCTGCAGGCCGTCCTCGTCCTGCGGATCGCCAACGCGAGCCCTCGGCCGACGTGGTGGATCTGGCGCAACTTCTTCGTCCGCCTGCACTCGATGGACTGGAGCGGGCCGCTCGAGATCGGGCCGGGGTTCGAGATCCCGCACCCGATCGGGATCCTGCTGGCGGCCGGGTCGCGGATCGGGGCGAACGTCGGCCTCGCCCACAACGTCACGCTGGCGGGCGATGCATCAGACCGGCGCCCGGTCATCGGTGACCGCGTCACCGTCTATCCGGGCGTCGTGTTCGTCGGTGGCGTCACCGTCGGCGACGACTGCGTCGTGGGGGCCAACAGCGTCGTCGCCCGCGACGTCCCGGCCAACATGATGGTCACGCCGCGCGGCGTCCTGCCGCTCGCGGCCTCCGGCCACGCCTGAGCCGGCGGCGCGGCGCCGCCCCTACCCGCGGCGCCGCATCCAGAACGACGACGCGGCGTCCGTCAGCGGCGTGCTGGGGACGACGGCGGTGACGGCGTCGACGGCGTCCCCGACGACCGCCGCGTTGGAGAGCAGGATGTCCCAGTCCTGGTTGCCGATGAGGAACGCCTGCAGCAGGTACTGCTCGGCCCAGAAGACCTCGGGGTCGGTGAGCCACTTCTTCGGGTACTCCCACGGCAGGAAGATGTCGTGGAAGTGCACGATGACGCCGGGCTTCAGCAGCGGCAGCACGTCGAGGACGATGAAGTTCACGTCGCTGTCGAGCTTGACCGTGTGCGTCGTGTCCACGAAGAGGACGTCGCCGGCCGCCAGCGCCTCGAACTCGGCGAGCGGCACGTCGTTGGCCGACACGAGCCGCAGGTCGGCGCGCGCGGCGATCGGGCCCTTGAGCTCGGGGCGGCTGAACGGGTCGTAGACGACGTGGGCGCCCGCAAGGGTGTCGTCGTCCTCGGCGTTGCGGGCCCGGGCCTGGGCGATGACGAGCGACGAGTAGCCCGAGCCGAGCTCGAGGATCCGCGGCGGCTTGAGGTGGCGGACCATGGCGTAGAGGACGTCTGCGTCGACCGCGGGGAAGAACCCGTTGCGGTAGCTGTAGGCCGCCTCGCCGGCGGGCGGGTCGACCGGCGGGGTGAACTCCTGGATGTACGGCGCGAGCTCGTCCTGCAGGAACGCGAGCTGGCCCGGGACGTCCCACGCGATGCCGCGCATGGCGCTGCGACGCGTCCACACCTCGTCCGGCATCGCCTTCCAATCGGGGACCGGGCTGTAGAAGCTGCGCTTCACGAGGTCGAAGCCCAGCGCCTCCGCGCTGCGTTTCAGCACGGTCCGCAGACCGCTGTCCCGTGCTCTCGTCCGCCAGTCCTGGGCCGTGCTCATGAGCGGCATCCTGCCAGCATCCGGTACTGATCGCCCAGAAGGCGGACCGATCGTTCGCGAGAGTAGCGGGCGGCGACGAGCGCGCGGCCGCGACGGACGAGGTCACCGGCCGCTTCGCCGTCCTCCAGGACGCCTGCGACGGCGGCGCCCAGCGCGACGCGGTCACCTTCGGGCACCAGGACCGCGGCGTCGTCGAGCACCTCGGGCAGCGCTCCGCTGGCGTAGGCGACGACCGGGGTCCCTGCCTGCATCGCCTCGACGGGAACGAGCCCGAAGCCCTCGCGCCACCCGTGGACGTCGTCGAGGACGCTCGGGACGACGACGACGTCGCTCCCGGCCATCAGCATCGTCACGTCCTCACGGTGGGGGAGGAAGCGGACAGCGTCGGCCAGACCGAGCGCCGCCGCCTGGGCCTGCAGCCGGGCACGATGCCCGGGGAAGGCCGGGTCATCCGGGCCGACGAAGGCGAAGCGTGCGCGCGGACGCGCGGCGAGGATCGCGGGCGCGGCGCCCAGCAACTCGTGCTGACCCTTGCCGTGGCACATCCGTGCCGCGAGCAGGACGAGCTCGGTGTCGTCGTCCAATCCGAGGACGGCCGTGGCCAGCGCGCGAGCCGCGCGACGGTCCACCTTCCGCTCGGGAACGCCGTTGTAGACCGTCACGCAGCGGGGTGGCCGTCGCGCGTCCGCAAAGGTGCGCAGCACCGTGTCGCTGACACCGACGACGAGGTCCGAGCGAGCGCCGACCAGCGCGCCGAGGCGTCCGTCACCGGCGGTGTCGTGCTTCATCCACAGCAGCGGCGTCCTCGTGCCGGCCACCGCCGCGGACGCCACGAGCGCCGCCTTCACGCCGTTGGCGTGCACCAGCGACGGGCGCTGTCGGCGCAGGACGCGCCGCAGCCGCAGCGCGGACAGCGCCATGCCCGCCCGGGCACCGGTGGGCAGCACCGTCACGTCATGGCCGGCTCGGCGCAGCTCGTGAACGAGCGGGCCGTCCTGCAGGACGACGATGCCCGCGACCCCCGCGGGACCGAGGTCGGAGAGAAGCGTCGAGAGCACCGCTTCGGCACCACCGAGGACCGCGTGGGGGGAGACGAAGGTCACCGGAACAGGGGCGCTCACGAGGGGTCAGTGTGTCAAGCTGGCGCCTTGTCCGTCGTTCGCTCGCCGCTTCCGTCACGGTCCTGGTGGTCGCGCCTGACGCGAGCCTGGGCGGTGGCGCTGGTGGTGCTCGGCTGGGTCTCCTCGGTGGCGCTCGCCGCGCCGGTGCACCGGGGCGTCGCGATCGACGTC
>CAZRLR010000016.1:0-24057 GCA_964600395.1 uncultured Conexibacter sp. | reverse complement strand
ACGTGTGGCGCAGGTGCTGCTCGGCGATCGCCATGCCGACGCCGTTCGCGAAGCCCTGGCCCAGCGGCCCGGTCGTGACCTCGACGCCGGGCGTCCGCCAGCCGTCGTTGTGCCACTCGCGCTCGGGGTGGCCGGGGGTGCGCGAGTCCCACTTGCGGAAGTGCTTGATGTCGTCGAGCGACAGGTCGTAGCCGGCG
Organism: uncultured Conexibacter sp.; assembly: GCA_964600395.1. Taxonomy (GTDB): domain Bacteria; phylum Actinomycetota; class Thermoleophilia; order Solirubrobacterales; family Solirubrobacteraceae; genus Paraconexibacter. The sequence continues at coordinate 23,860 of CAZRLR010000016.1, read as the reverse complement.
AGGTGCAGCGCGCTGTACAGGAGCATCGAGCCGTGGCCGGCCGAGAGGACGAAGCGGTCGCGGTCGGGCCAGTCCACGTCGGCGGGGTCGTGCTTCATCACGTCCGCGTAGAGGACGAACGCCGCCGGGGCCATGCCCAGCGGCAGGCCGGGATGCCCCGAGTTCGCCGCCTGGATGGCGTCCATGGAGAGCCCACGGATCGTGTCGATGCAGAGCTGGTCGATCGGTTCGGTCATGGACCACGGAGCCTACCCGTGCCGCGCCCGCACAACCGCCTCCTTCACGCCCGCGCCACACGCCGTACGGCCCGCACGCCCCTGGGGTAGCCTCGACCGCATGCCCGCCGAACCCGTCCTGTGCTTCGTCGAGATCCCCAAGGGGAGCCGCAACAAGTACGAGTGGGACGAGGAGCTGCAGGCGATCAAGCTCGACCGCTTCCTATTCAGCACGGTCGCGTATCCGACCGACTACGGCTTCATCCCGGACACGCACGGGGAGGACGGGGACCCGCTGGACGCGATGGTCTGCGTCTCGGAGCCGACGTTCCCCGGCTGCGTCATCCCGGTGAAGGTCATCGCCCTGTTCAAGATGAGCGACGACAAGGGCGTGGACGACAAGGTCGTGTGCGTGCCGCTGGAGGACCCGAACTGGAACCACATGCAGTCGCTGGAGGACCTGCCCTCGTCCCTCACCCGCGAGATCGCCCACTTCTTCGAGATCTACAAGCAGCCCGAGGGCAAGGAGGTCATCGTCGACGGCTGGTATGACCGCGCCGAGGCCCTCGAGGTGATCGCCGAGGCGCGCGAGCGCTGGGCCGCGCGCCAGGACGACACCCAGGTCGAGGGGCTGGGCCGGGGCTAGCGCCGGGGGCGGCGCTTCGCCTTCGCCTTCGCGAGGGCCTTCGCCTTCGCCTTTGCCTTGGCCTTGGCCTTCGCGAGGGCCTTCGCCTTCGCCGACGAGACGCGGGGTGCGCTGCCCTGCAGGATGACGTTGATGCTGGCCCCCGGCGCGAGCCGGGCGCCCGTCTTCTGCTTCGTGGCGAGGACCGTCCCGCGCCGGACGACGACCGTCACGACCCGCCTGCCCTTGCGCACCGGCGTGGGCTTGACGTAGCGGTAGTACACGACCGTCGACAGGCGGCAGCCCGCGCGCTCGGCGAGCTTCTTCGCGCTCGTGAGCTTCAGCAGCCCCTTGAGGGACGGGACGACGCACGGCGGCGCCACCGCCGGCGGCGTGTAGGTCACGGCGACCGATGCCTCGGTCGCGTTGCCGGCCGCGTCCGCTGCCCGCGCGACGATCGTGTTCGACCCGGCCACCACCGGCAGCTGCGCGCTCCAGCGTCCGTCGGCCCCGACGGTCACGGGCCGGCCGCCGACCGTGAGCGCGGCGACGCCGCGGTTGTCCGACGCGGTGCCCTGGACGGTGACGCTGGGCGTCGTGACCGTCGTCCCCGCGGCGGGGCTCGTGATCGCGACCGCCGGGGCGCCGTAGGAGTCCTCGGCCGTCGCCGCGAGCGCCGCGGAGGCGTCGGCGGTCGGCGCCATCGAGAACGTGTGGGTGAGGGCCAGGGCCCCGCCGGCCGGGACGCTGCGCAGGTAGTGCAGCTCCATGTAGCGCGAGGGGTCCTCCCCCGTGACGAACTCGATCGTCGTCGGCGCGGTCGAGAAGGTCACCGCGCCGGTGGCGTTGGCCAGGTCCCCCGCCGGGACCGCGCGGTTGCTGCGCACGAGGATCGAGGCGGGCGCCGCCGGCGGGCCGTCGATGCTCGCGGTGCCGGGGTAGGCGGCGACGTCGCCGGAGATCCACGGCAGCTGGATCCCGTAGGCCTGGGAGGAGAAGTCGACCTCGAAGAGGAGGTCCAGCGCGTGCTCGGCGCCGTCGGCGGACTCCCACCGGTCGCGCATGGTCGTCACGCGGCCGTCGGCGCTCATCGACGCCTCGCGCACGAAGCGCACGCCGGTGGGGACGAAGCGGCCGCAAGCGGTCGCGTCGTTGAACGGGTAGGTCGCCGGCTGCGTCTCGCAGCGGACGATGTCCGTGCGCTCGGTGAGCGTCAGCAGGCCGGTGGCGGCGTCCCGGGCGGCGGTCCGCACGAGCTCGGGCCGCCCGGGCACGTCGGGCAGCGCCGAGTTCGACAGCGTCGCCATGGCGGCGGTGAAGGCGTTGCGCCCGTCGACCTGCAGCTCGCTGCGGGAGGGTGGGCTGAAGTCGGCGATGTCGTCCGCCCAGCCGGCGCAGTCGAAGACGTTGCGGGCGGCGACGTCCGGCCCGACGGCCGGGTCCAGCGGCCGTGCGTCCCACAGCCCGCAGCCGCCGAAGGACTCCAGGTGCGCCGTGCTCGTCCCCCCCGGGGTGACGGTGTTCAGGTCGGTGTCGTAGAGGACGCCGACGTTCTGGTTGGCGAGCGTCTGCTCGCGGAAGTCCAGCAGCCCGGAGGGCAGCAGGCGCGGACCGGCGAACGGCGTCAGGTCCGCGGGGACGGTGTTGTTCGTGGGGACCGCGCGCAGGCGGCACGGCGAGCGCAGGGCGGGCAGCGAGGCGTCCAGGACGGCGGAGAAGGCCCGCGTCGTCGTGTCGACCGCGACGTTCTTGACGATCGCCGTCGGCGTCTCGCCGCGGCGCACGCAGATGATGTCCACGCGCTCACCGCCGCCGGTGCCCCCGGCCGTCCCCTGGACGCGGACGACGTTGGGGCCCTTGCCGTCGAGCCAGTCGAAGGTCGGGGCGAAGCCGTCCGTGGGGCTCGTGATCGTCGACGACGGCACCGCGGCGGAAGCGGCGGCCGGCAGGACGAGCAGCAGGGCGGCGACGACGGCGCAGGCCGTCGTCCGGAGCGTGGGGGTGGTCACGTGAATCTCCTCACCGGTGGGCGCCGGCGCAGGTAGGTTTGACGTCATGTCGCCTGATCAGACCGTAAGGGTGCCGGAAAGTGCGTTCTCCGGGTTGCCGATGTTCGATTTCGTGCCGCATCACCACGAGGTTGACGGCCTACGGCTGGCGTATCTGGACGAAGGGCCGAGGGACGGCCCGCCGGTCTGGTTCATGCACGGCGAGCCGACGTGGTCCTACCTGTGGCGCAAGGTCTTCCCCGCCGTCGCCGCGGCCGGATACCGGTGCATCGTGCCGGACCTCGCGGGCTTCGGGCGCTCGGACAAGCCGACGGACATCGGCTGGTACTCCTACGACCGCCACGCCGCCCTGATGCTCGCGCTCGCCGACGAGCTGGACCTGAGCGGCGGGACGATGGTCGTCCACGACTGGGGCGGCCCGATCGGGATGCGCCTCTTCGTCGAGCGGCCGGAGCGCTTCGGGCGCCTCGCCGTCATGGACACGGGCCTCTTCACGGGCGAGCAGCCGATGACCGACGCCTGGAAGGCCTTCCGCGACTTCGTCGAGCGGACCGAGGACCTGCCGGTCGGCTTCCTCGTGAAGGGGGCGTGTGCACGCGGGATGGAGGACGACGTCGTCGCCGCCTACGAGGCGCCGTTCCCGGACGCCGCCTCCAAGGCCGGCGCCCGCGCCTTCCCGCTCATGCTGCCGACGACCCCGGAGATGCCGGGGGCGGCGGCGGGGCGCGCGGTCCGCGACGCGCTCGCGGCCGACCATCGGCCCAAGCTCTTCCTGTGGGCCGACAGCGACCCGATCATCCCGGTGAAGGCGGGCGAGCGGATGGCGCAGCTCGTCAACGCCCCGGCGCCGGAGATCATCGAGAACGCCTCGCACTTCCTGCAGGAGGACGCGGGCGAGCAGATCGGCGCCCGCATCGCGGAGTGGCTGCAGGCTCAGGACGCCTGACCCGCCGGGTCCCGGTGGCCATCCGCCCAGCGGATGCTCACCGGGACTGAGCGTCGGCCCGCGGGCGGCGCCGCACGTCAGTCGCGGTTTCCGCGACCGGTGTGCGACGCCGGGGACCTCCTACTTCGTCAGCTCCTTGACCTGGTCGCCGGGCTCCAGGCCGGGCTCGGACTGCGACGCGCGCAGCTCGTAGGCCTTGCGGGCCTGCGGGTCGGCGGACATGAGGACCTGGTCGGCCTTCAGCGCACGGACGATGCGCTCGCGCCCGCCGCGCGGCAGGATCCCCATGAAGCCCGTGATGGGCCCGATCGACTTGGGCACGTAGACGTCGAAGCGCGGCACCTGCAGCGCCTCGACGATGCCGTTAGCCACGTCCTGCGGGTTGACGTTCTTCACGCCGCGCGCCTCGACGAGGCCCGTGGCGAGCTCCGTGTTGACGACGCCGGGCATGACGCAGCTCACCTCGACCGCGGTCTCGCGCAGCTCCGCGCGGACCGCCTCGGAGACGCCGACGACGAAGTGCTTCGTGCCGCAGTACGTCGCGCCGCCAGGGAAGCCGCCCTTGCCCGCCGACGAGGCGATGTTGATGAGGTGGCCGCGGTTGCGCGCGACGAAGCGCGGCAGCACGAGCTTCATGCCGTAGAGGACGCCGTGGACGTTGATGTCGACCTGCCGGTGGGCGGTCGCGTCGTCCTCCTGCAGGAACGGGCCGAGCTGCATGATGCCGGCGTTGTTGATGAGGACGTCCAGCGGGCCGAGGTCGGCCTCGACCGCGTCGAGGAACGTCTCGAACGAGTCACGGTCGGTGACGTTGAGCGCGTAGGCCTTGACGGTCGGCCCGAGCTCGGCGGCGGTCTTCTCGGTCGTCGCGAGGTCCAGGTCGCCGATGGCGACCTTCATGCCCTGGGCGACGAGCGCGCGCGCCGTCTCCTTGCCGATGCCACGGGCGCCGCCCGTGATCGCTACGACCTGACCGCTGAGGACGCGGGGCTGCTTGGCCATGGGAACTCCTCCTGGGGACGAAAAAAGATGACGCTGGCGTCAACGTTAGCCGGTTTGCCCGGCCGCTGCTGAACCTCGTTCACCTTCCGGGACTATGCTCGCGGCATGCCGACGTTCCGCTTCGAGGGCCACGATCTCGCCTACACCGAGCACGGCGAGGGCGACCGCGTCGTCGTCCTCCTGCACGGCCTGCTCTTCAGCCAGAAGCTCATGACCCCGCTGGCGCGGCACCTGGCCCGGCGGGGCTACCGGACCGTGACGCTCGACCTCCTCGGGCACGGCCGGTCCGACCGGCCCGCGGAGATGTGGCAGTACTCGATGACCGCGTTCGGGGCGTCGGTCATCGGCCTGCTGGACCACCTCGGCGTCGAGCAGGCCGTCGTCGGCGGGCTGTCGCTCGGGGCGAACACGACGCTCGAGGCCGCGGCGCTGGCCCCCGACCGCGTGCGGGGCATGATCGTCGAGATGCCCGTCCTGGACCACGCCCTGATCGGGTGCGCGGTCGCCTTCACGCCGCTGATGCTCGGCCTGACCTTCGGCGAGCCGGTCATGCGCGTCGTCAGCGCCCTCGCGCGGCGCGTCCCGACCACCCCGGGGCCCGCGGACCTGGCGCTGGACCTCGTGCGCCAGGACCCGCGCCCGAGCGCGGCGCTGCTGCAGGGGCTCTTCTTTGCGCGCGTCGCGCCGCCGACGGAGGTGCGGCGGACGCTCACCCAGCCCGCGCTCGTCATCGGCCACCACCGCGACCCGGTCCACCCGTTCACGGACGCGGACATGCTGCTGAACGAGCTGCCCGGGGCCCGCCTCGTCGAGGCGTCCTCGATCCTCGAGATGCGCCTGTCGCCCAAGCGCCTGGCCGGCGAGGTCGTCGGCTTCCTCGAGCAGGTCTTCGCCGCCCCCGCCACGGCCGGGCGGGGCGGCCCGCGGCGCAACGGCCGCGCGCCGAGGTCGTCCCCGGTCGCCTGACCTTCAGCCCGCGCTTAGGCGCGGTGGCCTACGCTTGTCGGCACGATGAGCAGCCGTCAGGAAGAGAAAGAGGCCCGGCGCCGCGAGCGCGAGGCCCAGGAGGCGGCGGCCGCCAAGGCCGCCGCGCGCAGCAAGCGCGTGCAGCTGGCCCTCGGGGCCTTCCTCGTGCTCGCGATCATCGCGGGCTCCGTCTTCGCGCTCACGTCCAGCAGCGACAGCGGGACGAAGGGCACCGGGAACGTCCAGGCCGACGCGAAGGCGAAGGCCTCGCTCCCGCCGGTCAAGGAGACGGACCTCAAGAAGGCCGCCGCGGCCGCGCAGTGCACCCTGAGCGACCCGCCGAACGAGGGCTCCACCCACGTCACGACGAAGGTGAAGTACAAGTCCAACCCGCCGACCTCCGGCGACCACGCACCGCCCGGCCAGCAGGCGTCCGACGGCATCTACAAGCCGGGCAACGAGCCCGAGCCCGAGAACTACGTGCACTCGCTCGAGCACGGCCGCGTCATCATCCAGTACGCGAAGACCGGGGTCACGCCGGCCACGATCGCGCAGCTGGAGGCCGTCGGCCTGGAGGCCCTGAACGGCAGCGAGGACTACCACATGCTCGTCCTGCGCAACAACACGAACATGCCCTTCCAGGTCGCCGCGACCGCCTGGGGCCACCTGCTCGGGTGCAAGACGATGAACCCGCAGGTGTTCGACGCGATCCGCGCCTTCCGCAAGACCTACACGGACAAGGGCCCCGAGCTCATTCCCGGTCGGGAGTAGCCGACCCGCCGTCGCCGGGCGGCGGTGCGGTCCAGCCGCCCGTCGCCCCCTTGTAGGTCCCTTCGCCGCGGACGAGCATGCGGACCGTCCGCAGCAGGATCCGGACGTCGAGCGCGAGCGAGCGGTGCTCGATGTACCAGAGGTCCAGCTCGATGCGCTCGCTCCACGGCAGCGAGGCGCGGCCGTTGACCTGCGCCCAGCCGGTCAGGCCGGGCTTGACGGCCAGGCGGCCGCGCTGACGCGGCGTGTACTGGGCGACCTGCTGCGGCAACGTGGGCCGCGGGCCGATGAGCGACATCTCGCCGCGCAGGACGTTGACGAGGTTCGGCAGCTCGTCGATCGACGTGCGCCGCAGGAACGCGCCGACCTTCGTGATGCGCGCGTCCCCCGCGTCGACGGCCAGGCCCGCCCCGATGAACTCCGCGCCGCTGACCATCGTGCGCAGCTTCAGGACGTCGAACTCGTGGCCGTCCAGGCCGGTGCGGCGCTGGCGGTAGATCGGGTGCCCGGGCGTCTCCAGGCGGACGGCCAGGGCGGCGAGCGCGAGGACCGGCGAGGCGACCGCGAGCGCGGTCGCGCTGACGAGGATGTCGATCAGGCGGCGGATCATCGGGTTCCCTCCGGGGCGTCCCACCCGGCGGCGGTGCCGTGGCGCAGGTGGTCGTGCAGGCCGGCGGCGATCGACGCGGTCGTGAGCGTGTAGTAGCGGGCGATCAGGCCGGCCCGGCGGGCGCGCGGGCCGGCGGCGGCGAGTGCGAGCAGGGCGAGCTGGGCGGTGAGGGCGACGCGCGGCAGGCGGCCGCCGGGCGGCCCGGTCAGGCCCTCGGGGTGGCTGAGGCGCAAGGACGTGCCGAGCAGCGCGAGGTGCAGGAACGGCCCGCCGTAGCGCAGCCAGCGGTGGCCGAGGAGCATGAGCAGGTACGGCGGGGGGAAGCCGCGGGGGTCCAGCAGGCCACCCCGGAGGATGATCGCCCAGGCGTGGCTCATCATCCGGCGCTTGCGCTGCCACTCGCCCTCGACGGACGGGACCATCTTCTCCGTCGCGCGGGCGTCCGGGGCGTAGACCGCGCGGCGCCCGTCCCGCACGAGCGTGAAGGGGAACATGAGGTCGTGGCCCATGACCGGGTCCACGACGCGGTAGTCCGCCCGGCGCGTGGCGTAGATCGCGCCGTTGCCGGCGGTGACCGACCAGCGCGCGGACTCCGCCGCGCGCAGCCACATCTCGTAGCGCCAGTACAGCCCCTCCTGGTTCGTCCCCGCCGCGCCGTCGGGGTTGACGAACGTCACCTGCCCGCAGACGTAGCCGACCTCCGGGTCGGCGAACGGCGCCACGAGCGCGCGCAGGGCGTCCGGGGCCCAGAGCGCGTTGGCGTCGCTGAAGGCGACGACGTCCGCGTCCGTCGCGGCCACCGCGGCGTCCTGGGCGCGGATCTTCCCGCCGCGCGGCAGCTCGAGGACGAGGTCGGCGCCGGCCGCGCGGGCGTTGGCCGCCGTCGCGTCGGGGGAGCCGTCGCAGGCGACGATGACCTGCAGGCGGTCCCGGGGGTAGTCCTGCGCCAGCGCGTTCGCGACCTTCGCCGCGATGACGTCCGCCTCGGCGTACGCGGCGACGATGAGCGCGACGGTCGGCAGCGCGGCGTCGTCGGCCGGGACGGGCGGGGTCGCCGTCGGGCGCGTCGGCAGCGCGCGGAGCGCCAGCGGGTAGCCGACCTGGGCGAAGACGAGGCCGGCGGCGGACGCCCAGAAGACGGGCTTGGCGAGGCGGAGGGACACGCGGCGGGGACAGTACCGCCCAGCGTCGGCCGGCCGCCGGCGGGAAGCTGAACCAAGGTTCCGCGAGGCAGAACCCCGCCAAGTCGACAGCGACGCCGGCGCGAGAAGGTGAACGTCGGTTCCGCGAGGGACAACCCCGTCAAGTCGACGGTGACGGCGGGCGGCGCAGGCGGGCGGGTGGTCGGGGCGGGCCCGGGCGGGCCTGGGCGGGCGTCCGCCGTCAGCGGCGCAGCCGCTCGTACAGCGTGAGGTGTCGGCGGGCGATCGCGTCCCACGCGTACGTCGTGCGCGCCGCCTGCGCGGCAGCGGCCGCCAGCGCGTCGAGCCCCGCCCGGTCCCCGAGCAGGCGCGTGAGCTCGGCGGCCAGCGCGCCGGCGTCCCCCGCCGGGACGTGCGCGGCCGCGTCGACCTCCGGGAAGCCGCCGACGTCCGAGAGCAGCAGCGGGCGCCCGAGGCCGAGCGCGCTGAAGAGGACGCCCGACATCTCGATGTCGCGGTAGGGCAGGACGGTGAGCGCCGCCTCGCGCAGGCACCACGCCGCCTCCGCGTCGGTCACGAAGCGCGGAACGACGCGGACGCCAGGAGGCGGCGCCGGGACGTCGTCCATCCGCGGCGCGCCCACGACCCACAGCTCCGCACCCGCGGCGTCGGCGTGACGCCACGCGTCGTACAGGACGTCCAGGCCCTTGTAGGGCTTGATGAGGCCGAAGAAGAGGACCGCCGGCCGGCGCGCGTCCGCGAGCTCCGGCGGCGCGACCGGCGTCACGTCGGCCAGGTGCGTGAACGCCCCGTGCGGGATGACGTGGACGCGGTCCGGGTCCACCCCGGCCTCCGCCACGAGCCGTCGCCGCCCGTGCTCGGTGTGGACGACCACGGCGTCCATGCGTGCGTAGAGCCGGCGCTGCCCGGCCGTCTGGAAGCGCCGCGCCACCCGCGGCAGGACGTCATGCGCCGTCAGGACGCGGGCCCCGCGGCCCCGCCGCCCGAGCAGCGCCCAGTCGAGCTCCTGGATCGACGCCCACTGCCAGTGCGTGACGTCCGGGGCGGGCAGCCGGGCGAAACGCAGCATGTCCGGGACGTGCTGCAGCGACCGCGGCAAGCCGCGGCGGTAGAAGCGCTCGTCCACGGCGTAGCCGCGGGCGGGCGGCACGTCACCGTGGCGGAAGTGCGACGTCACGAGCGTCACGTCCGCCCCGGCGGCGGCGAGCGCCGCGCAGAGGGCGCGGTCATACGGCGGCGTGTAGGCCGGGGGATCGACGACGTGTACGCGCACGGCCCGGGCGACGATACGGGACGCGGTCCGGTTGAATGCACGCCGGTGGCGGTCGACCTGTCCTTCTGCATCGTGAACACCGCGCAGCGCGAGCTGCTCGTGCGCGGGCTGGACGCGGTCGCCGCCGAGCGGGCCGCGCTGGAGGCCGACGGCGTGAGCACCGAGGTCCTCGTCCTCGACAACGCCTCCGGCGACGGCTCCGTCGGCGCCGCCCGCGCTCACGCCGCCGTCGACGAGGTCATCGTCAACGACCGCCGGCGCGGCAAGGCCGAGAACGACACGGCCCTCCTGCAGCGTGCCCGCGGGACCTTCGCCCTGCTGCTCAACGAGGACTCCGAGCTGCGGCCCGGAGCCACGGCCAAGCTCCTGCAGGCGCTGCGCGAGGACGGGACGGCGGGCGCCGCCGGCGCGCAGCTCCTGCGCCCGGACGGCACGCCGCAGGCGTCGGCCTGGCGCTTCCCCACCGCGCTCACCGCGCTGGCCGGTGCCTTCTTCGTGCACCGCATCACGACGGTGCAGTCCAAGGGGGATGTCGTGCGCCGGGTGGACTGGGCGCAGAGCGCGGCGCTGCTCGTCCGCTCCTCGGCGGCCGCCGAGATCGGCTGGCTTGACCCGATGTTCTTCGTCTACTCCGACGAGGTGGACTTCTGCAAGCGCCTGCGCGAGGCGGGGTGGTTCACCCTCTTCGTCCCGGACGCGCTGGCCGTCCACCACGAGCAGCTCTCCACCGGCGAGGTCCCCGAGAAGCGGATCGTCGAGCTCTCGCGCAACCGCGACCGCTACATGCGCAAGCACCACTCGCGCTTCTCCGCCTGGGCGGTCCGCTGGCTCACCGCGTACACGTACCTCGTGCGCTCGGTCGTCGCCGTCGTCCTCCCCGGCCACGACCCGCGCCGCTACCGCCGGCACGTCTCGGCGACGCTGCACCCCGAGGAGGGGGACGGCCTGCGCGAGGCCGCCTACGAGCACAACAAGGGCGGCGCCCGGCTCTAGCCCGCCGTGCGGCCGGCCCCGCCCGCCCCGCCCGCCCGCCGCGCCCGCAGCGAGACGACGAGCGCTCGGACCCCCGCGCGCTCCTCGGGCCGCACGATCCCGCCGAACCACAGGACGGCCGGGATCGCGAGCAGGACGAGGCCGCGCTCGAGGAAGGCGGTCAGGCCGGCCGTCCCCAGCAGCTCCTCCCCGCCGACGCTCAGCGTGCCCATGACCGTGACGATCGCCGTCAGGCGCCCCCATTCGAACGGGACGCTGAAGAGCGACTTCGTCAGCGTGTAGATGACGACGATCATCACGACGTAGGCGCCGGCCAGCGCGATGCCGGCGCCGCGGATGCCCAGCGACGGGACGAGCGCGACGAGCAGCAGGACGTTCACGGCGACCCCCGCCAGCGCGGCGGGGAAGTTGCGCGTCGTGACCTTCGCGCGCCCGGCGATCGTGATGAAGACGAGGTTCAGCCCGTAGAGGGCCCAGCCGAGCGCGACCCACGGCAGCACCGCGTGGGCCTCGAAGAATTCGGGCGCGGCGAGCAGGCGGACGATCCAGCGGCCGAAGAGCGTCAGCGCCGCGACCGCCAGGCCGGTCACCGCGACGTACGCGGTCGTGACGACGGCGTAGAGGCGGCGCGCGTCGGTGTCGGACGCGACGGAGTAGGCCAGCGGCGGCCAGGCGGCCTGGAAGCCGCGCACCGCGAGGATGACCGCGGTCGCGAGCTTCATCGCCACCGCGTACACGCCGGCGGCGGTCGCCGACTGCGAGCGCAGGATGTACGCGCGGTCGATGACGTTCAGCGCGAAGACGGTCGCGTCCGCCGGGATCGTCGGCACGCCGAAGGTCAGCAGCGGGCGCATCGGGATGGCCGGGCGGCGCGCCCGCAGCCCGATGAACTCCCGCTGGTGGAGCCAGAGGGCGAGCAGCACGAGCGTCGAGGCCCCGTAGTTGCCCAGGACGTACCCGCGCGCGCCCTGGTCGAGGACCACGACGAGCGTGATCGTCAGCGCGATCGTCAGGCCGACGTTCGCCAGCGACGCCAGCACGTACGCGCGCCGGCGCTCCTGCACGCGCAGCAGCGCCATCGCGAGCTCGAGGTTCGTGAAGGCCCACAGCCCGAGCAGCCCCAGGCGCATGAGCCCGGCGTCGTCCCGGCCGAGCAGCAACCGCGCGAGCGGCTCGGCCGCCGCGAGGCACACGAGCGTCGCGACCGTCGCCACGAGCGCGGTCAGGCCGGTCGTCGTGCGCGCGAGGTGGACCCGGCGCTCGCGGTCCTCGTCGTCGAACCAGAAGCGGACGAACGCCTCCCCCAGCCCCATCCGCAGGAGGATCGAGGTGAAGATGATGAACGTCAGCAGCGTCTCGGCGTACCCGTAGTCGGCCGGCGTGAGGCTGCGCGTGTAGAGCGGCAGCGTGAAGACGGCCATGAACGCCGCGACCATGCTCGGGGCCTGGTAGGCGGCGCTGGAGGCCAGCAGCCGTCGGAGGTACGCGGTCATCGCGGTCGCTTCAGCGGGCGGGGTCCGGCCGGCGGTGGTCCAGCGAGCGGGCCGTCGCCGAGCGCTCCACGTCCCGGTGGTCGGGGGCGGTCCCCAGCAGGCGGTCGGCGACGGTCGAGGTCACGCCGTTCCAGTAGTGCTCGTTCTTGAAGTGGTGCAGACGGTGGCCGCGGTGCACGGCGCGGTAGACGCGCCGGCGCGGCTTGTAGGCCGTGTGGATGAGCAGGTGGGTCCACTCGTAGGCGACGATCAGCGCGAAGGCGACGGTGACCGCGGTCAGGACGGGGCCCCACCCGGGCGCCGTGCCGGCCAGCGCGAGCAGCCCGGCGCCCGCCCCGACGACGAGCGGCACGACGGCGAAGAGCAGGACGAGCGCCTCGCCGGGGCCCAGGAGGATGCGCCGCAGGTCGTGCGGGTGCTCGTGGTGGCTGCGGTGCGCGGCGCTCGTGATGAGCTCGACGTCGCGCCCGCGCCAGCGCAGCGGCGGCAGGTGCAGCAGGTAGACGTGGATCGCCCACTCGCCGAACGGGAAGATCGCGACCATCAGCGCGGCGGCGAGCAGGTCGCCCCAGCCCGGCGCCCCGCCGAGCACGGCACGGGCGAGGACCGCCAGCGCGAGCGCCGGCAGCAGCACCCACGGCGAGCGGTGGCGCAGGAACTCGGCGCGGGCCTGGCCGAGCGTCGTCACGGTGCTGCCGTGCCGGTCCGGTGGCGTGGGTGCGGGCACGGTCACAGGTTCGCACGCCGGTAGCCTGCGCGCAGTCGATGCCGGCCCCGGACCCCACCCTCCACGACCCGCCGCTGCGCCCGCTGTGCCTGCTGCTCCTCCCGCGGGCGCTGGAGGGCTTCCTGCTCAAGGACCAGGCGCAGGACCTGCTGCGGGCGCCCGGCGTCGTCGCCGTCGACCCGCCCGCCGTCCGCTACGGGATCCTCGGCCGCCTGCCGCGCGTCGTCGCCGACGTCCTGGCCCAGGGCCAGGCGCGGCGCCTCGTCAAGACGCTGCGGCGCGACGCCCAGCGCGACGGCACCCGGGGCGGCGTCCCGCGCGTCGTCGTCATCTTCCACCCGCTGCAGTACGTGCTCGCCCGCGCGATCCTCACGACCGTCCGGGGCGAGTGCGAGCTCTGGTACGGGCGCTGGGACCGCTACGAGTTCGCCTACGACGCCGGCCCGCGACTGCGCGCCCGGCTGAGCGAGCTGCACGAGCAGGCGGCCACGCGCGCGCAGATCACCTTCGTCTGCTCCGAGGCGCTCGCGCAGCTCGAGCGGGACGCCGGGCGCGACGCGACGCTCGTTCCGCTGAGCGCCGACGCCTTCCCCGCCCCCGACCCCCGCGGGCCGCGGGACGAGCACGGCGGGCACCGCCCGCCCGTCGTCGCGGTCTCGCTCGGCCATCTGGGCTGGCGGACGGACTGGGCCCTCCTGCTCGAGGTGAGCCGCCGGATGCCCGAGCTCGTCCTGCTGCTCGTCGGCGCCTGGCACGACGACGAGGTCAAGGACGACCCGGACTACGCCGCGTGCCGCGCGGCGCCGAACCTCGTCTGGCTCGGGCACCAGGACGACGAGGCCGCCGCCCGGCTCATCCTCTGCGCCGACGTCGGGATCGTCCCGTTCAAGGTCGAGCCGTTCAACGACGCCGGGCTGCCGTTCCGGATCCTCAAGTACGCGCTCGTCGGGCGGCGCACGGTGTCGCCACCGCTGAGCGGGGTGCGGACGTGGGCGCGAGCGGTCACGACGGCCGATGGCGCCGAGGCGTTCGTCGCGGCCCTCCGGGCGGCGGCCGGGACGCGCGCGGCGCCGGACCTCGAGCTGCGCGAGTGGGCGCTCGCGCAGACCGCCCAGGCGCAGAACGCACCGCTGTGGGAGCGGCTGACCGAGGTCGGGATCGATGTCAGCGGCCGCTGACGTGCACGTCCGCCCGCTCGACGCGGCGACCGAGCTCGACGCGCTGCGGCCGCTGTGGCTCGCGCTGCGCGACCACCATCACGCGATCACGCCGACGTGGGGACCGGTCCGCGACGACGAGGACTCCTGGGCGCGACGGCGCAAGGACTACGCCGCCTGGCTGCAGGAGGAGGACGCCTTCTGCCTCGTGGCCCAGGCGCCGGGGGACGACGACGGCGCGGGCGCCGGGCCGCTGCTCGGCTACCTGCTCGGGACGGTGAACGCGGGGTCGCCGACGTGGAAGGGCGCCGCGCGCTTCTGCTACGTCGAGACGCTCAGCGTCCTGCCCGAGGCGCGCGGCCGGGGCGTCGGCCGGGCGCTGCTCGCCGCCGCCCGCCAGCGCCTGGCCGGGATCGGGGTCACCCGGATCGAGCTGACGGCGGTCGCCGCGAACGAGGACGCCCGCCGCTTCTACGCGCGTGAGGGCTTCGAGCTCGCGTTCGTCACGTTGCGGTCCGACGGCCCGCCCGCGTCCCCGGCGTGACCTGCGCCGGGGGCGGCCGCCGCGCGCCCGCCCGCCGCGGCCGCGCTCAGGCGAAGGCGTCGACGCCGGTCAGCTGCGCCGACAGCGCCCACAGGCGCGTGGCGGTCTCGGGGTCCACGGCGTGGGCGTCGACGCCCCGGATGCGCGCGCTCGGCCCGGGCACGGTCGGCTCCGCGATGTCGCAGTCCTCGCAGTAGACGCCGCCGTGGCCGTCCAGGTCGCGTGAGGTCGCGGCCCACGTCGACGTCGAGGCCCCCTGTTCGGGCGTCTTGAAGCGGTCGTCGACGTTGCCGTCGGCGTCCATCCACCCGCTGGCGATCATCTCCTCGCGCGGCAGGTGACGCTGCAGCGGGGTCATGATGCCGCCCGGGTGAGCGGCGAACGCCCGGACGCCGGCGTCCTGACCGAGGCGGTCCAGCTCGACTGCGAAGAGGCTGTTGGCCGTCTTCGCCTGCCCGTAGGCCTGCCACTTGTCGTAGCCCACGGTGAAGTGCGGGTCGTCGAAGCGGATCCCCGAGAGCTTGTGCCCGGTGGAGGAGAGCGCCACGACGCGGGCACCGCCGTCGGCGGCCAGCAGGGGCCACAGGAGGTTCGTCAGCGCGAAGTGCCCGAGGTGGTTCGTCGCGAACTGCGCCTCCCACCCGTCGCCGACGCGGGTCTCCGGGCAGGCCATGATCGCGGCGTTGTTGACGAGGATGTCGATACCCTGCCCGGCGTCCAGGACGCCCTGGGCGAAGGCCCGCACGGTGCGCAGGTCGCCAAGGTCCAGGGCGTGCACCGTGATCGTGCCGGGCGCCGCGTGCACGGCGGCGAGCACCGACTCGGCGTGCTCGGGCCGACGGGCGGGGACGAGCACGTCGGCGCCGGCCTGCGCCAGCGCCCGCACGGTCTCCAGCCCGAGCCCCGAGTAGCCGCCCGTGACGATCGCCCGCCGGCCGGTGAGGTCCACGCCCTGCAGGACCTCGGTGGCGGTGGACCGGTAGCCGAAGCGCGACGGCAGGGGACGCTGCTCGTTGAGGGTCATCGCCCGAGCCTAGCCCGCCGGTCCGCCCGGGCCGCCCCGTGCGCGTTCAGAGCGAGAACGTCCGCAGGCGCTTGGCCTTGACCGGGGCGACCTTCGTCGTCGCCGTCGGGCCCGCCGTCGAGAGCGGCCCGATCGCGCGGACCTGCACCGTGGCGCCGAGCCGCGCGAGCGCCTCGGTCACGACGATCCCGCGGGCCTTGGGCCCGGCCGACAGCGTCAACGGCAACCCCCGCTTGAGCTTCACGACGACGACGTAACGACGCGCGTTCCGGGCGGGCGTCCAGGAGAGCTTCAGCCGGCTGCCCGTGACGGTGCCGCGCAGCCGACCGACGCGACCGGCCTTCGCGGGCGCCGGCGCCCGGTAGGAGCCCAGGACGATGCGCCGCTTCGGGATGCCGTCGCGCGAGACGATCGCAACGATCCGCCGGGTGCCGCCCGGGCCGGGCGCGGGCGTGAAGCGGATCTGCTGGTTCACGCGCGCGATCCGCGCCGTCGGGCTCGCCGCGAACGCCCGCGCCGACGCGGTGGCGCCGATCGAGCGGCTGACGTGGGCCGCCTCCTCCGAGAGGCTCAGCGTCGTGCCGACCGGGAGCTTGGATGCGACGGTGAGCAGCTTCTGGCCGCCCTTGCCGCTGACGACGCCCCCGGTCACCACCGGGTCGGGCCGGGCCGCGGCGTGGCTGACGGCGGTGATCGGCGCCGAGCCCGCCTTCGTCGTGATCGTGTACCTGCCGGCGACGGGATCGCGCAGCAGGAGGATCGTCGAGTTGCGCAGGTCCAGCCCCTGGTCGGTGAGGGCCCCGTCGTCGTTGTGCAGGATCCCCTGCTGGGCGGCGAGCTTCGGCGTCTGGGGGGCGGGGACCGCCTCTCCGCCCTGCACGTCGACGGCCGCCGGAGGCGCCTTGAACTCCTGCTTGAGGCCCTGCCTGGCGGCGCCGGTGTCGTCGAGGACGAGCCTGCCCTTCGGGTCGCGCACCTGGACCACGGGCGAGCGACCGGCGCCGTTGACGATGATCGTCGCGGACGGACGGCCGCCGGGCAGCGTGACCGACGCCGAGGTGACCGGCGCCGGAGGCAGGACGGGCGGCGCCTGGCGGAGGTCGCCGTAGCGCGGCAGCGCCCGGATGCCCTGGACGCCGAGGTCGGTCTTCAGCAGGTCCGCGTCGCAGCCAGGGAAGTGCGGGGTCAGCGACCGGTCGGCGAAGCGGATGTCCCCGCCGATGCCGACCCCGAAGATCGTGACGCACGCCCCGAAGCCCTTGGCCCCGAGGAGCACCGCGACGCTCGCCGACGGACACAGGGGGCTGCCGAACGGGTTCGGCACGCAGAGCAGCTTCTGCGTGACACCGCCCTGACCGCCGAAGGCCCAGTCGCTCGGGCTGCGGAAGAAGCCGAAGACGTCCCCGCCGACGGTGATGTTGCCGCCCAGCAGGGAGATCCCGACGTGCCCGGCGGCCATGACCTGCAGCGGGTCGTTGACGTACTCGATGTACGCCTGGGCGACCTGGAAGTGCGTCGGCCCGAGCCCCACCGTCCCCGACACGCGGATCACGAAGCCCTTCATGCGGCGGAAGCCGGGGCCGCGCGGCGAGGCGTAGGAGTTGTAGATCGTCCGCGGGTAGTTCTGGTTGCCCTTGGCGTCCGGGCAGAACCTGATGACCTGGTTGTTCGGGACGTCCACGCCGTCGCCCGCGAGCAGGAAGCCCACGCAGCCCGTGACCCGGAAGACGTTGTCCGAGGGGTAGTCGGCGATCGTGAGGCAGCCGTTGAGGTTCAGGGGACGGGAGCTCGAGCCCGGGAAGACCTGCAGCGCCGGGTCCGTGAGCGCGCTGACCGGCGGCGCCGGCGGGTTGGGGATCGGGATCTTCAGGCCGGCCAGGACCGCGCCGGCGTTGTAGAGGCCGCCGTCCTCGTAGAACCCGAGGCCACCCTCGACCGGGCACCCGGGCGTCCGGGTGTTCTTGTCCATGCTGACGTTCTTGCCGAGCACGGTCAGGCTGCCCGTCGCCTGCCACGGCGGCGTCTCGCGCTGCTTGTGGATCAGGCGCCCGCCGTTGAAGGTCAGGAACCCGGGCGCCAGGTCGATCGCCGGGAGCGTGACGTCGACGTTGTCGAGGATGCCGCGGAACTTGCCGGAGCTGACGGCCCGGCCGTTGCCGCGCACGTCGCGCGTCACGGTGATGTCGGCCGACTGGCCGTTGGGGCCCAGCGGCTCGGGCAGGTGGACGTTGAAGTCGATCGTCCCGCCGCCGCCCTCCTTCAGGACGACGTGGGCGTTGTTGACGTGGAACGCCGCGCCCTTGGGCGGGACCTTCGTGCCGCTGCCCAGCACGGCGGGCGGGTCGGCGAAGTTGCCGAAGTCGTGCGTCCCGCCCGCGCCGGCGGTCGGGATGACGAGGCCCGGCGTGCCGCGGATGTTCAGGGGCATCGGGCCGAGGCCGACCTCCTGCAGGTTGCCCGCCGCGAAGCGCAGGTTGGCCGCACCGGTGATCTCGCCGTTGTCGGCGTTCAGGCGCAGCGGCCGGTCGGTCGGCGTGACGATGAGGACGCCCGCGACGCCCTCGACCCCGCGGCTCGCGTCGTAGGTGCCGGTGTTGATGTCGTACGTGTGGCCGATGCGGCGCGTGTTGATGAAGATCGACCCGCTGCTCTCGTAGACGTTCGGCAGGTCGGTCTCGGTGAACGTGTCCGAGCTCGTCAGCCACAGCCCGCGGGACTTGATGCGGTCGAACTTCTGCCGCACGTGGATCTTCACCGTCGTGCTCTGCGTCTCGAAGCGGTCGTCGTCCTTCGTCGCGTTGAGCGGGTTGGACGCGCAGGCCTTCGTCCAGTCCGCGAGCTGGGTGTCGAGGTCCGCGGGCGTCGTCGTCGTGAGCCTGACCGTGTAGTCCCCGCCCTTGTCGTAGGGGTGGAAGACCTTGTAGCTCGGCAGGTAGGCCTCGGGCCCGCTCCTCGTGCCGTCCCCGAAGTCCCAGCGGTTGATGGAGAACCAGGTGTAGCGCGACGTCCTGGACTTGCGCTCGACCGGGGTGACGCTCGTCGGGATCGTGGCGAACGTCGTGGCGACCTGGCCGCCGGGGCAGGACGGGATGACCGGCAGGCCCTTGTCCGCCCCCGGCGGGTACGGCTTGGCGAGGCGGGAGGCGTTCGCGAGGGCCGTCTCGAAGTCCCGCTGCACCTGGCAGGCCTTGTCGCCGTTCGTCGTGACCGTCGGCTCGGCCTGACGCAGCTTCGCGCGCCGGCCACCGGCGACGTTGAAGTTCACGCCGAGCGAGGCGACGTTCGTGAACTGCAGGTGCGCCGCCGGGCTGCCGGCGATGACCTGGTTGCGCGTGAGCAGCGACGGCGAGACGAGGGTGCGGTCGAAGTTGATCCCGCCGCCGATGGTGATCGTGCTCGGCGGCTTGACGATCGGGATCTGGTTGACCGGGTTGATGTTCTCGGTGACCTCCGGCCCGGTGTGCACCACCGGCAGCGCCGAGGCCGAGCCGTTGGCGAAGAACACGCACGAGCCCTGGTCGACCGTCGTGGAGGTCGTCGTGATCGCCGGCGTGTAGGTGTTGCGGCTGCCGACCCGCAGGCTGACGTCCACGCTCTGGCGGTAGCCCTTGCCGTCGTCGATCGCGGCGTGGATCTTGTAGGTGCCGCTGCGGGCGAAGACGTGGCTGAGGTCGCCGGTCGGCGACGGGTCGCGGTCGGTGTAGAGGATGCCGCCGACCCGGCCGCTGACGGGCTTGCCGTCACCGTAGGTCAGCAGGGCCAGCGAGCCGGTCGCCAGGCCCTGACGGCGGGTGCCGACGACCTCGCGGACCGTGAAGCGGACGGTGTCGCCGGCCTTGGGGTTCGTCGGGGCGATGTCGAGCGTGTAGACCGGCGGGGCCGTGACGCGCACGGTGCGGCGGACCTCGTCGCTGCGTCCGGCGGCGTCCGTCGCCCGGAGGGCGACCTTCACGTCGCCGGGGACCGTGAAGGTCGTCGGCAGGGAGCGGGCCTGCTTCGTGTCCGTCTCGTAGGTCCCGTCGCCGTCCAGATCCCAGGTGAACGTCAGCCCCGACGCGGGCGTGCTGCCCTCGGCCGACAGCGTCGTCGCGGTGCCGACCGAGACCGTCGCCGGGGCCGACAGGAACGCCTGCGGCGGTCCGTCGACCGTCGTGCTCGGCGGCGGTGGCTCGGCCGGGAGGGGCGCGGTGGCGAACGTACGGTCCTCACCGCGGGTCTCGCCGCCGGCGTTGGCCGTGACGACGCGGAAGTGGTACGTCGTGTTCGGCGTCAGGCCCGTCACCGCTCGGCTGACGACGTGGTCGGCGAGGTCGTTGCCGGCGTTCAGGTCGCCCCCGGCCGGCGCGCGGCTGCCGTAGGCGGCGGTCGGGCCGTACTCGAAGAAGGCGCTCGTGTCGGTGCCCCGCGGGTTGACGGACGCGTTGAGCGTCGCGCCGGTCGGCGTGACGGCGGTGGCGTCGGCCGTGCCCGCCCGTGGCGGCGGGCGGTTGAAGAAGACGTCGAGGTAGTTGTCGCCGGCCGGGGTGGCGCGGATGCTCGTCACGGCGACGTCGGGGAAGGGATCGCCGTCGTTGAAACGCCCGGTCGTGATGCCGTACGGCGAGGTGCCGGCGATGGAGACCGCGCGGTCGGGCCGGCGGGTGAACGTCGTGCCGTCACCTTCGAGCAGGCTGAACGACGTCGAGCCGCTGTTGGCCACGACGAGGTCGTTGTGGCCGGACTCGCGGAAGTCGGCCGCCGCGACGCCGACCGGTGCGTCGCCGACCGGGTACGGCGACCCGGTCAGCGGCGCGAACCCGGTGTCGGTGCGCTTCAGGACGGTGACGGTGTCGTCGGCGTAGTTCGCGACGGCGAGGTCGGGCCGGGCGTCGTCGTCGAGCTTGGCGATGGCGACGAACTGCGGCGTGGTGCCGACGGCGAACGGCGAGCCGCTCGCCGCGGCGAGGGTGCCGCCGGGTTGCCCCAGCATGACGCTCACGTTGGCGGAGCCCGCGTTCGTGAGCGCGACGTCCGGCGGCCCCGTCCCGTCGAGGTCACCCACCGCGACGTAGCGCCCGTTCGTGCCGCCGGTGGCGACCGGTGCGCCGGCGGTGAAGCCCGTGTTGTCGCCCTTGCGCAGGAGGAGGCGGACGGCGCCCACGTTGAAGCCGACGACCACGAGGTCCGCCCGGCCGTCGCCGTTGAAGTCCCCGGTCGCAACCCCTCCCGGGCTGCCGCCGACGGCGATCGGCGCGCCCTCGCTCGCGAACTGGTCGTTCGCCTGACGCAGCAGAACGCTGATCGTGCCGTCGACGTAGTTCGCGACGGCGAGGTCCTCCCGACCGTCCGCGTTGAAGTCGGCCGCGGCGGCGAAGTCCGGGCCGCTGCCGACGCTGAACGGCGAGCCGGCGGCCAGCGCGAAGCCACCGTTGCCGGCCTGCTGGTTGAAGACGTGGACGGTGCTCGACGTCCCGTTGACGACGGCGAGGTCGGACAGCGCGTCGCTCGTGAAGTCGCCCGGGGTGACGCTGTAGGGCTCGTTGCCGACGGTGTACGGCGAGCCCGGCGCGGGGACGAAGGCCGCCTCGGCGGGTCCCGCTCCGAGGAGGGACAGCGCGCACGCGACACCGAGCCACCAGTTGACACGATCGGGGCATCGAGCCATGGCGGCGACCCTACTCCTCGCCCCGCGCTATGCCAATGCGCCAGCTTTCCGGCCGCCCGTCGCGTGGCGGGCCCGGTCAGGCGGCGCCGGCGAGCTCCGTGCGCAGCGCGTTGAGCGCCAGCCGCGCCCGGCTCTTGACGGTGCCCAGCGGCGTCTGGGTGCGCTGGTGGATCTCGGTCTGCGAGAGGCCCGCGTAGTAGCCCAGGGCGATGACGGTCCGCTGCTCGTCGCCCAGGGTCTGCACGGCCCGCCGGACGGTGGCGGCGCCCTCGCGGCGCTCGGCGGCCTCGCCGGGCCCCTCCCGTGGGCAGACGAGGGCGTCGGCGTCGGCGTCCCACGCCGCCTGCGGCCCACGCCGCTGCTCGCGGCGGTGCAGGTCGATCGCCCGGTGCATCGCGATGCCGCAGAGCCAGCTGCGGACCGATCCACGGGCGGGCTCGAAGCGGTGGCGGCCCAGCCACGCGCTGAGGAACGCCTGCTGCGCGACGTCCTCGGCGGCGGACTTGGCCACCCGACGGACCGTGTGCTCCAGGAGCGTGGAGTAGCGCGCGACAAGCACGCCGAACGCGGCGGCGTCGTCGCGCTGGGCGAGCTCCATCAGCGCGTGATCGCTCGTTCCGGGACCGACCACACACAGGGGTTTGGGCATATGACGGTTCTCGACCGATCTTCGGCCGGGGCGGAGGACGGGTGGCCCCATGGACGAGCGGCTACGCGACAGCGGTGGCGGTTGCGCTACCGCCTGGACGGTGCCCTAGGGTTGGCGCATGGGCATGCATGCCACGACGGTTCGGTTCACGGAAGATCTCTGGCAGCTCGTCGACCGCGAGGCGACCGCGCAGGGCATCTCGTCCGCGCAGTTCGTGCGCGACGCGGCGCTGCTGCGCGCCGCGACGCTCATCGGGCAGCGCGGGGACGAGGAGGAGCTCCTGGACATCGAGGCGGTGGCGCGCGGGACGCTCCGGCGGACCGGGCAGTCGGCCCCGCAGGTCGACGCGGTCCTCGCCGAGCCCGGCCGCCTGTCGATGCTGCTGCGGACGGGGCTGATGAACGGGGCGACCGACCCGGCGCTGGACCGCCTGGCCCGGGCGGCGCGCACCGTCCTGGACGCCCCCGTGGCACTCGTCTCGCTCGTCGACCACGAGCGGCAGGTCTTCGCCTGCGCCCTCGGGCTCGCCGAGCCGTGGGCGACGCGTCGCCAGACGCCGTTGTCGCACTCCTTCTGCCGCCATGCCGTCGTGCGCAACGCCCCGCTCGTCGTGCAGGACGCCCGGCGCCACCCGGACCTGCACGACAACCCGGCGATCGCCGAGCTCGGGGTCGTCGCCTACCTCGGCATCCCGCTCTCGACGAGCGAGGGGGCTGTGCTGGGCACGCTGTGCGTCATCGACCACGAGCCGCGCGACTGGACACGCGAGCAGGTGGCGACGATGGCCGACCTCGCCTACGCGACCGTCGTCCGCCTCGAGCGGCGGATCACCGAGGCGCGGCCCGTCCCCGCCTGAGCCGCGCCGCGACCGTCGATCAGGTCAGCCGTTGTCGCCGAAGGGGTTGGACGACGGCTTCTCCCCGAACGGGTTCGGGGCCGACGACGGGGAGGACGGCGGCGGTGGGGGCGGCGGCGCGGGCGGGGCATACGCCTGCGCCGCGGCAGCCGGCATGCCGCTGGGCGGCAGGCCGCTCGGGGTGGTGGCCGCCCGCTCGAGCGCGTCCCACGCCTTGTTGAGGTGGTGCTGCTGGTAGACCGACGCGCCGAGCCCGAGGGTGACGAGCGTGATGCCCGCCAGCAGCCAGCCGCTCAGCCGCCCCTCGGCGCCGAGCACCTCCTCGGTGCGCTGGATCCGCCGGCTCGTGGTCACGAACGTCACGATCGTCGGGATGACGACGAACCCGCCGGCGAGGTAGGCGACGAGCGAGGTCCCGGCGCTCGTCCCCAGGTCGGGACGCTGCCGGGCGCGCCCGACGCGGACCATCTCGTTGTTGATCTTGTACCACCAGACGACGGCGTAGATCCCGAGCGTGATGAGCGTCAGGCCGAGGACGCCCCACGGGTTGCGGCGCTTGACCGTCAGCGTGGGGTCCCCGTCGATCGGCACGGTGCGGGCCATCTCACTCCTCTTCGGCGGGCGGGCGGGGCCGGCGGGTGCGCGGCCCGTGGGACCGTACCGGTCGCCCGGGATCCGGTCGACCGCCTGGACGCCCGCGGACCGGCGCCGTCAGGCCGAGGCGGCGGCGCGGCGCGCCTGCGAGCGCTCGGCGGCGCCCGGCCCGGGCGGGCGCACGACGTCCCGCGCGAGGGCGACGCCGACGCCGAGCAGCGTCCAGCTCAGCGGGTCCTCGAGGAACGCGGCGTACATGAAGGTGTGCGCGACGAGCGCGACGAACGCCGCGGCCACGATCGTCCGGGGGACGGAGTGGCGCGCGCCGTCGAAGAGCCGCGCCAGCGCCGCCGCGAGCAGCGCGAGGTAGAGGACGAGCCCGACGATGCCCTGCTCGGCGGCGACCGTCACCGGGATCGTGTGCGACGCGCTGGCCGCCCCCTCGCGCGAGCTGCCCTGCGTGCGGCGGTAGTCCTTCGCGAACGCCCCCGAGCCCTGGCCACCGAGCGGCGCGTCCGTGAAGAGCTCGACCCCGCCCTTGATGAGGTCGTAGCGCCCGCTCGTCGCGCTGTCGGCGGACTTGGAGTCGCCGACGTCCA
>CAZRLR010000015.1:0-24775 GCA_964600395.1 uncultured Conexibacter sp. | reverse complement strand
CAGAAGCTTGGGCAGCACGAGGGGTTGGGACAAGCCTTAGCCGGTGGGCGGATGTGCAACAACCAGATCTCGATTCTTGGCGTCGCCGACCGTGACGAGATCTTCTCGAACCGCAACGATCGCCCCTTGACCCTCACGCTCCGGGCGCCAGGAGCCGCAGATGATGTGGTGTCCGCGCTCGAGTTACGCCTGGAGCGTCACGAGCCCGAGTATTTCTTCGCTCGCGTCCGCGTCGGCCGAACGTGGGTGTCCGACGCAACGCTGGCGAACTTCGAGACCGTCGCATGGCGCGACGGCCGTTGGTCGCTGACGCCGCTCCTAGACGCCGCCGCCGTGCTCTCTGACTCTCTCTATGTACCCGCCGTGCGAAACGCTATTCAGGTTGGCGCGACCGAGCCCTACTACGACCTCCCCCTAGGCCAAGCTTTCGTTGCACAGTGGGATCACTTCAAGGCCGGGCCAGTGAAAAAGCACGCCGAGCGGGCGCGGACTGTCGAGCGCGAGGTCGGTCGGATCTTCGACCTGCCTGAGTTCGAGATCAACGCCGCTAGCGACAACAAGACGCTGCAGTTGTTCATCGGCGACAAGAGCTTTCGCCTGCACGAGCTCGGCGCTGGGCTAGCCCAGTTCATTGTGGTGTTCGGGTTCGCAGCCATCAGACAACCAGCTCTGATCCTTATCGATGAACCGGAACTCAATCTCCACCCTGCATTGCAGCTTGATTTTTTGACGACACTCGCCTCATTCAGTACAGCAGGGCTGATGTTCGCGACGCACAGTTTGGGTCTAGCACGCGCCACTGCAGACACTGTGTATTCGGTGCGGCGTATCGAGCAAGGTGTCAGCGAAGTCCACAGACTCGAAGAGACCCCCCGACCTGCGCTCTTTGCAGGCGAGCTCGGATTCGGGGCCTATCAAGAACTTGGTTTCTCATCGCTGCTGCTTGTTGAGGGGCCAACCGACGTGAAGACGGTGCAGCTCTGGTTGCGGTTGTACGGCATCGAGCACCAGGTGCTGCTGCTGCATCTCGGCGGCCGCGAGCAGATCCACCGCGGCGGAGCAGAGCGTTTAGTCGAGCTTCAGCGGATCACCGGAAACATCTTTGTCCTGGTCGATAGTGAGCGCGACGCCGCGGGCGCTGAGCCCGAGCCACGCATTGCAGAATTCGCGGCGACGTGTCACGAACTCGACATCGCGTGCCATGTGCTCGAGCGGCGCGCTACCGAGAACTACCTAACCCAGCGCGCGGTCGACGCGGCGCTGGGGGAGGGATACGTTGCGCTCGGGTCGTTCGAGCGTCTCGCCGGTCGACGCGGCGGGTGGGGAAAGAGGGAGAACTGGCGCGTGGCCGCGGAGATGCGGCGGGATGAGCTCGAAGGGACGGACGTCGAGGCGTTCATCACGAGCCTTGCCGCGTCGGGCAGCGTCAGCACGACCTGATTTCCTCCATCGGGCGCCGGCCCAACGTCAACGGCCGCAGCTTCAGGCGCTCGCTGGCCAACGGTTCGCCAGGAGGCTCCCGCCGGCAAGAGGCAGAATTGGAAGTAAGCGGCCGCCTCAAAAGGAACGGGTCAATTCAAGCTGGCCGGAGCGCCCCCGCGAGCTCACGAATCTGAGTCTCACCGAGCGGCCCCGGCGCGTTGATGCGCTGGCCAGCGCCTTGCGGTAGAGCACCAGATGCGAGCGCGTCTTCGTCGTGTACAGCAGCGGTAGGTCGGCCTTGGTGAAACACGACACGCCGACGACTGGCTCGCTCAGGGCGTGCGAGCCGTGACGGTCAGGTGCGCCGGCGACGGGAGCGAGAGCTCGTCGCGCGAGCGCTCGAAGAGGTCCAGTGCGTATTGGCAGGCTTCGTCTTCGTTCTGGCCGCGTCCGGTGTACGTGGCGTGCAGCGCGGAGCTTGTGTCATCGCCGGCCGTTGGAACGACGACGTCGACGTTCTCTGCAAGTGGTCCCAGGCTGGCGCGTCCGTCTTGATCGGACGGCAGGACATTCAGCACGCTTAAGAGCAAATCGACGTCGGGAGCGAAGCAGGCAACCAGGTCAACGGCAAAACGCGACATCAGCGCTACGTGCCCAGGCGGGCCGCTGGCTTCTACGTTTGTCGGAGCGTAGGGGCCCGGACGGAACCCGGTCGGCCGGATCTGCCCCGCAAGCTGCTGCATCTGCGCGACGAAGTCGCGGGCTACCGGGTCCTCGCAGGGGCCGAGCCAGGCGACGAGCCGGTCGATCTCGTCGCTGGCGTCACGCGCGGCTCGGCCCAGCCCATCGCCCATGACATGCAGCGTGAGCACGATCTCTTCCGGGCTTGGCGACGACGGCGCGCTGAGCGTTAGGTCCAGCTTCTGGCCCGCCGAACGCCCAGTTCGCTTTTGCAGGTTCTCGCTGCCTTGGGCCCGGGCGTCCCGCATCAGGGTTAGGAGATCGGCGGATGCGGCGAGGAGTTGATCGGCGGCCGCGTTCCACGCGCCTTCGATGGCGCGGTCGGGCGGTGGGAGGTTCGTCATCGCGCGAACCGGCGGCAGAACGACCTTGTCGTAGTGCTCCTTGCGCTTGACCAGATTCTCCAGCAGTCGGGCAGCGATGTCGGCATGGCTGGACACCTGAGCTGTGAGGACCTTCTCGATGACGAAGCGGTAGGCCACTGTCACGAGCCTACTCACCGCCAACGCGTCGTCGAACCTCCGCATCGGACTGTCGAGACGAGGTTCGGCCGGCGCCGCACCGTGGCAGCTGCTCGCCCCCTAGATGTCTTGGCCGCATCGGCCGACCACGCGTCCGTTTCACGGGGGTTGCAAGGACGCCGCGACTAACGGCCCGCCGTTGAACGACCGCCTACCTCACGTCGAGATGCAGTGACAGATGGTGGGTGACCTTGATTGGCAAGCCCGCTGACCCGAGCGCCAGAACTACTGCTGCTTCGGACGAGCGGCGGTGCTGCGCCGCGAGTGACTGGTATGTCGGGCGCCTGCTTTGTGCAACGCGCATGTCACTCGACTCGTGTCTACCGTAAGCGACTGCCGGTCCTGCTCTCTTGATTGCGTTGTGGATTCAGATGCCGCTCACGTCGATCCATCGGAGTTCTCGGCGTAGGACGGGGGTCCCAGAACGTCGGGGGTCGCGACCTGGTGCGACGCGGTTAGCCCAGCAGCCTTGAGAAGCTGCGCGAGACGTCCGATCTCGCTCGGTGCCGGTGTCGTTGAAAGGCGTTCGAGCATCGTCGCCCACATCTTTTCTAAGGTGAGGAACCCGACAGAGCAGCCGGCCATATTCGCCGCGATGGTCGGATCGTCTTCCCAGTTCGCCGACGCCCCGCGCAGCCGCGTGACTGCCACGCGGTACGTGAAGTCGGTCTCGCCAGTCAGATCGTGAATCGTGCTCCGAAAGGCTTCGCTCCATTTCGGATCCCAGATCTCTCGGAAGTGCCGCCACGTCGCGCGCTTCGGGTTCTTCTTTTCACCGCGCATCTCCTTGAGCCGAGCAGAGGGATCGAATCCCGCTTGCCACGCCTTGCAGCTGACGACGACGACACGTTCGACCCCGTGCTTACGCGGATGGAACCCAACAACGTCGACGTCGGACCTCACCGAGTCCTGTGTCGTCACGTAGTCGGGGTGGTCTTTTCTCGGGCGGAACCCGACGTTGTGAACGGTGAAGTACCCCTCGAACTGCAGGTAGTCCTCGACGATCTGCTCCAACACGTCCTCTTTCATCAGCGCACCTTCGCAGGCTCGAATGCAATGCGTTTTCTCTTCTCTAACTCGGGACGCGGCTAGCCACGAACGCCGTCGCGCGACCGCGTCGGATGAGCGGCGGCCAGTCGGATAAAGCGCAGCGGCGTCGGCCGAAAACGCTCAACGGACGGGTAGTTACGCGAGGATCCCGCCCCCTTACGGAACGAAGGGACTACCGCGTTGGACGAGACGGAGGAGTGATGGAAGCGCCGGCTCCCCGGCTCCTCGCGCAGAGCACCGCCTTGCGCGGACCGACGGTGTGCTGACGCGCGCCGGCGTGCGACGTCATGCACCTAATAGGTCCATCACGTCGCACGCCAGGGTGGACCTTGAGGTCTGATGCACCCATGAGGTGCATCAGACGTCAAGGCCTCCGCTTGTCCTTCCGCACGCGAGCCCGCGCGCTCGCCGGGCAACAACGTCCATCGCATCCCGCCGACCCGCCCCCGCGGCGCGCTCACCGCCAGGAATAGCCCCCGTCCGGCACCGGGCCGGTGTAGTCCTGACGCAGCCAGCCGTTCATGTGCATCTGGTAGCCGGGGCGCCGGCACTTGATCCCGAAGATGCTGCCGCAGCTGACGTAGAAGTGCTCGGAGCGCAGGTCGATCGCCAGCGGCCCGCCCGGATGGCCGGCGTGGCCGTAGCCCGGGGCGTGGACCCCCGCGGGCAGCCCCGTGATCGACTGGACGTCGAAGCGGTGCCAGTTGGACGTCACCGTGCCGGTGATCGAGGCGCCGTGCACGCCGTTGACGGTGACGCGCGCCCAGTTGTTGAACACGTGCGGCGCGCCGCCCGACCACGTCCAGCTTGCCTGGTGGGTGCCGGTGTGCTCGAACCCCGGGTAGCCCGCGCCGGTGCTCGTCGCGGTGCAGGAGCCGCTCGACGCGTCCGAGAACGCGGTGCAGCTGCCGTACTGGTCGTGGGCCAGGAGGATGAACCGCAGGTGGTAGAAGAGCCCGCTCTTGGCGGTGGCGTCGCCCTTGAAGCGGTCGTTCATCTCCGCGTGCTCGCTGATGCGCGACCCCGTCGTGTGCGTGTTCGAGAACTCCGCGCGCAGGCCGACGTCGCGCAGGTCGGAGTTCACGACGTGGGCGTTGAGCAGCTTCGTCCCGAGGATGCTCGAGCCGCGCAGGTCGCTGTGGGAGATCCGCGCGTCGGTGAGGTCGGAGAACGCGAAGTTCACGTCGCGCGCCCGCAGCTGGTTGGCCTGCAGGCGGTGGGCCTGGACCTCGTCGACCTGGCTGCCGGTGAGGCTCGCACCATCCAGCCGCGCGTCGTTAAGCCGCGCCTTGCTGAAGATGACGAAGCTCACGTCCGCATGGCTGAGGTGCGCGCCGGTGAGGTTCGCCCCGCGCAGGTTCGCGCGGTGCAGGACGGCGTGGTTGAGCTCGGCGCCCGCGAGGTCCGCGCCGCTCAGGTCGGCGCCGATGCACCGCGTGTACGGCTTGATCTCGCACCCGCGGACCGTCAGGGCGCTCGCCATCTCAGGCACCACCGCCGGGCCGCCAACGGCCGCGGCGAGGCACGCGACGAGGACACGCAGATGGCGAGGCATCTGCGCCCATCGGCGGGGCGGGCACCCATCAGGAGCGCGGACGTCGTGCACGCACAGGACCGCGGCCACGAGGCCGCGGGGGCCTCGACCCCTGGTCCGGACTCAGGGTCGGCCCTAGGGTGATTCCCGATGGTGCGCGGCCCGCTCGCGCTCGATGCTCCACCCATGTCCAACGACCACGCCATTCCCTCCTCCTCCCCCACCACCCTGCCCCGCCTCGAGCGCCCCGCCGACGACCAGGTCGTCGCCGGCGTCTGCGCCGCGGTGGCGCGCCACCAGCGCGTGGACGTCCGCCTCGTCCGCGCCGCCGCCGTCCTGCTCGTCCTGCTCGGCGGCGTCGGCGTCATCGCCTACTTCGCCGGCCTCATCCTCATCCCGGCCGAGGGTCACGCCGAGCCGATCGTCCGCGAGGGCCTCGACGGGCCCGAGCGCCGGAAGGTCATCGTCCTCGGCGTCCTGGCGGCGATCGCGCTGCTTGATCTGCCCGACGACCCGGTCAACCTCTTCAGCGTCTCGGGCCGCGCGACGATCGCGCTGCTGGCGGTCGCCGCCGTGGCGATCGTCGTGCTGCGGCGCGACGCAGGCGCGCAGGCCGGGGCCGTCGCGCTCAGCGGCACCCCGTCGACGACGGTCGCGCCGGCGACCGACGGCGAGGACCCCACGCTCGTGTCCCCGACGGGCCTCGCCGGGCTGGACGGCCCGGACGGTCCGCGGCGCCCGCGTCGCGGCCGCAGCGCCGCCATCCTCGGCGGGACGCTGCTCGGCCTCGCCGCCGTCGGCGGGGTCATCGCCGCGCTCGGCGGCGACGTGCGCTGGGACATCGCGCTCTGCGCGTCGGTCATCACCCTCGGCGGCCTGCTCGTCCTCTCGGCGCCGTTCGGCGGCGCGCGCATCCTCGTCCCGTTCGCCGTCGGCCTGGCGATGCTCGCCGGCGGCGCGGCCGCCGCGGACCTCACGCTGCAGGGCGGGGTCGGCGACCGCCTCGAGCACCCGGCGGCGCTCGCCTCCGGCACCACCGCCTACCACCTGGCCGCCGGCCGCCTGATGGTCGACCTGCGGGACGCGGACCTCGGCCCGGGCCGGACCGACGTGAAGGCGGACGTCGGCTTCGGGCAGCTCGTCGTGCGGGTGCCCGCGGGCGCGCGCCTGGAGCTCGACACCCACGTGTCCGCCGGCGAGGCCGACCTCTTCGGCCGCCACCACGACGGCTCGGACGTCCGCCACAGCCAGGTCCGCTCGGGCCCGGCCGGCGGCCCGGTCCTCCACGTGGACGCCCACGTCGCGTTCGGCGAGCTGCGCGTCCTGCGCGCGGGGCAGACGCTGCCGCGCCTGAGCGACAGCGGCAGCGTCCGCGGCCTGCCGGAGGCCAAGCGATGAGGGCGCTGGACCGCACGTCCCTCGTCGCGGGCCTCGTGCTCGTCGTGCTGGGGGTCGTCTTCCTCCTGGACCGCACGGGCTCCTTCGACGTCTCGTTCGACGCGCTGTGGCCCTTGCTCACCGGCGCCGCCGGCGCGATCCTCCTCGCCGCGGGGCTGGACGACCGGCGCCGCGATCGCCCCTGACGATGTCGACCGCCGCCCCCACCCCGCTCACCGGCCCGGACCTGCGCACCCGCCTGCGCGGGGCACGGCGGGGGCCGGGCGGCCCGCTGGCCGGCGTCTGCGAGGGGGTGGCCCGGGCCGCCGGCCTGGACCCGCTGCTCGTGCGCGTCGTGTTCGTCGCCCTGGCGACCGCCGGCGGCGCGGGGATCGCCCTCTACGTCCTGCTGGCGCTCGTGCTGCCGCGGGCGGACGCCACGGCCGCCGAGGCCGGTGCGGCGGTGACGCTCGACGTCAACGTGAAGGAGACCGCCGGGATCGTCCTGCTCGCGCTCAGCGCCCTGCTGGCCCTGCGGGCGGCTGGGCTGTGGTGGAGCGACGGCGTCGTCCTGCCGGTGCTGCTGACGAGCGCGGGCGTCGCGGTGATCTGGCGCCAGACGACCGGCTCGGGCCGCACGGACACCGACCCGGGCGCGCGGCCGTCGTTCGGGCCGGCGCTCACCACCCCGCTCGGCGAGCTCCCCAGGTTCGGGCCGCGTCTGGTGGCCGGGGCCGTCCTCGTCGCCCTCGGCGGGGCGACACTCCTGCAGTCGACGGCCGCCGTCGGGACGCTGCGCGACCTCGCGGTGGCCGCCGTCGTCGTGCTGGCCGGCGTGACGCTCATCTTCGGGACGTCGTGGGTCGGCCTCGTCCGGACGCTGCGGGTCGAGCGCGCCGAGCGCATCCGCTCGCAGGAGCGCGCCGACATGGCCGCCCACCTGCACGACTCGGTCCTGCAGACGCTGGCGCTCATCCAGCGCAACGCCGCCGACGCCCCGGAGGTCGCCACCCTCGCGCGCCGCCAGGAGCGCGAGCTGCGCGACTGGCTGGCCGGACGGCCGGTCGTGGAGCCCGGCGCCGCCGGGACGACGCTCGCGTCCGCCCTGCAGGCGATGGCCGCCGCCGTCGAGGCCGACCACCACGTCGCCGTCGAGCTCGTCGTCGTCGGGGACCGGCCGCTGGACGACCGCACCGCCGCCCTCGTGGCCGCCGCCCGCGAGGCCGCCGTCAACGCCGCCGTCCACGCCGGGACGGGCCATGTCGACGTCTTCGCCGAGGTGACGGACGGCGCCCGCGCCGAGGTCTTCGTCCGCGACCGCGGGCCGGGCTTCGACCCGGCGGCGGTCGACCCGCAGCGCCGCGGGGTGCGCGAGTCGATCGTCGGGCGGATGGAACGTCACGGCGGGACGGCGGCGATCCACTCGCGGCCCGGCGAGGGCACCGAGGTCGAGCTGGTGCTGCCGTGACGCGCGTGGTGATCGTCGACGACCACGGCCTCGTGCGCGCGGGCGTGCGGACCGAGCTCGCGGGCAAGGTTGACGTCGTCGGGGACGCGGGGACGGTCGCCGAGGCCGTCGCGCTCATCCTCGAGCTGACGCCCGACGTCGTCCTGCTCGACGTCCACATGCCCGACGGCGGCGGCGTGGCGGTCCTGCGCGGCGTCCGGTCCGTGCGCCCGTCGGCGCCGCCGGCGTTTCTCGCGCTGAGCGCCTCGGACGCCGCCGAGGACGTCATCGCCGTCATCCGCGAAGGGGCGCGCGGGTACGTCATGAAGTCCATCGCCGCGGACGAGCTCGCCGACGCGGTGCACCGCGTCGCCGAGGGCGACGCCGTCTTCTCCCCGCGCCTGGCCGGCTACGTCCTGGACGCCTTCTCCGGCGCCGCGCCCGTGGCCGCCGACCCCGAGCTCGACCTGCTGACCGACCGCGAGCGTGAGGTCCTGCGGCACATCGCGCGCGGCTACATGTACAAGGAGGTGGCCCACCGGCTGTCCATCTCCCCCAAGACGGTCGAGGCGCACGTCTCGGCCGTGCTGCGCAAGCTGCAGCTCTCAAGCCGCCACGAGCTCAGCCGCTGGGCGGCGGCGCGGCAGCTGGACTGACCGGCTGACCCCCACGTTCGGGGGGTCATGGTGCGCCGGAAACTGGGATGACGCACGTCCGTCGGCGACACTGCGCCCCATGGGTCAGATCGAGCGGGTGGGGATCGTCGGCGCGGGCTTCATGGGGTCGGGCATCGCGGAGTCGTGCGCGCGCGCCGGGCTGCACGTCGTGCTCGAGGAGCCCGAGGCGCGGCAGCTGCAGCGCTCGGAGGAACGGATCCGCGAGTCCCTCGATCGCGCGGCCGCGCGCGGGAAGCTCGCCGCCGAGGAGGCCGCCGCGATCCTGGACCGCATCACCTGGAGCGACGACCTGCACGCCCTGCAGGGCTCGGACGTCGTCATCGAGGCGATCGTCGAGGACGCCCACGTCAAGGGCAAGCTCTTCGCCCGCCTGGACGAGCTGCTGCCCGACGCGCACTTCCTCGCGTCCAACACCTCGTCGATCCCGATCGCCGAGATCGCGTCCTGGACGCGCCGCCCCGACCGCGTCCTGGGCCTGCACTTCTTCTCCCCCGTCCCGGTCATGTCCCTCACCGAGGTCGTCGTCGGCTTCGACACCCGCCCCGAGCTCGTGACCCTCGCCGAGGACTTCAGCCGGACGCTCGGCAAGCACCCGGTCATCACGAAGGACCGCTCCGGCTTCATCGTCAACTTCCTGCTCGTCCCCTACCTCATGTCGGCCATCCGCATGTTCCAGGACGGCTTCGCCACCCGGGAGGACATCGACGAGGCGATGAAGCGCGGCTGCGGGCACCCGATGGGCCCGCTGACGCTCGCGGACTTCATCGGGCTGGACGTCCTCTACGCGATCGGCGAGTCGCTCTGCGAGGAGTTCAAGTCCGCCGAGTACGCACCCCCGCCGCTGCTCAAGCGGATGGTCGTCTCCGGTGCCCACGGCCGCAAGAGCGGCCGCGGGTTCTACGAGTACGCGCCCGCGCGGACGCCGGCAGCCGCCTAGGCCGGGGTCGTCGCCGTGGCCGGCGCGACGTCCGCCGGCGCCCGCTCCTGCAGGCGGAAGACCGTGCGCGCTGCACCGGCACTGCCGTCCAGCACCGCGTCGATCGCCGCGTTGACGTCGTCGAGCGAGGCCTCGCGACGCTCGACCTCGGTGAGGCCGCGGGCG
Organism: uncultured Conexibacter sp.; assembly: GCA_964600395.1. Lineage (GTDB taxonomy): Bacteria > Actinomycetota > Thermoleophilia > Solirubrobacterales > Solirubrobacteraceae > Paraconexibacter. The sequence continues at coordinate 14,904 of CAZRLR010000015.1, read as the reverse complement.
TGCAGGTCGAAGACCTCCGCGAGGTCCTCGTGCGTCCCGACGATCGAGCCGATGACCCGCAGCCCGAAGAGGACGGTCTGGAAGATCGGGAGCGTCATCGCGTTGATCGCCGGCAGGCCGACGCAGACGAGCGTCCCGCCGCGGGCCAGCGACGCGACGGCCTGCTCGAAGGCGGCCGGCGTGGCCGCCGTCGCGATCGCCTCCGTCGCCCCGCCGAGCGCCTGGATCGCGGCGACCGGGTCCGCCGTCGCGGCGTTGACCACGTGGTCGGCACCCAGACGCGTGGCGGTGCGCAGGCGGTCCTCGTTGACGTCCACGGCGACGACGCGCGCGCCGGTGATCTTCGCGTACTGCAGCGCCAGGTGGCCGAGGCCGCCGACGCCGAAGATCGCCACGAGGCTCGAGGACGTCGCGCCCGAGAGCTTCACGGCCTTGTAGGTCGTCACGCCCGCGCAGGTCAGCGGCGCGGCGTCGGCCGGGTCGATCCCGTCGGGGACGCGGACGACGTGGCGCGCGTACCCGACGGCGTACTCGGCGAACGTGCCGTCGACGGAGTAGCCCGTGTTCTTCTGCGACTCGCAGAGCGTCTCGCGCCCGGAGTTGCAGAAGGCGCAGTCGCCGCAGGCGTAGCCGAGCCACGGGATCGCGACCCGCATGCCGACGGCGAGGCCGTGGGCGTTGCCGGGCCCGACGCGCTCGATCACCCCGACGCCCTCGTGGCCGGGGACGAACGGCACCGACGGCTTGACCGGCCACTCGCCGCGCGCGGCGTGGATGTCGGTGTGGCAGAGGCCGGTGGCCTCGATGCGCACGAGGACCTGCTCGGGGCCCGGCTCGGGGACGGGGATGTCCTCGACGACGAGGGGCTGGTCGAACTGGTGGACGACGGCGGCCTTCATGGCGACCTTTCGGGTGGTTCCGGGGGACGTCCGGACCTTCGCGCCCGGGCGACGGCCCGCCATCGGCACCCTGCCGCGGGCACGGTCGGTAGTTCCCCCGCGGCGCGCGGGCCGATCCCGCACGCAGGACGGCCCGGCCCCGGCGCATCCGTCGCTGCGGTTTCGCGGGTCATTAGGCTGGCGGGATGGCGCACCCAGACCTTGCTCCGGACGGGATGTCGCGGTGCGCGTGATCCCCGGCCCGGTCGGGCGGCCCGCCCGGCGCGCCGCCACGCAGCTCGAGCTGTCGGACCGCCTGACCGTCGGACTGGGCGCCGCGGCGCTGCTGACGGGCGGCGCCGTCATCGCCTTCGAGGTGGCCCGCGTGTGGCGCCGCGGCGACGCGCCGCTGCCCGCCGAGACCGACGACGTCGTCTTGGCGGCCGAGCAGGCGATCGAGCAGACCGTCGAGGTCGCGGTCGCCGGCTACCGGGGCGGCTCGACCCGTGAGAACGCGCTCCTGAACCTCCTGCTGGCGTTCACGACGACGTTCGCCGTCGTCCGCGCGTCGACCCACGTCATCCGGCGCCGCGGGCGCTTCGGCCCCTTCCGCGACCTCGTCGTCGGGCAGCAGCACATCCACCACTTCGTCCCCGGGATCGCGATCGCGTTCCTCGCCGGCGGCGTCTCGATCGTCGCGCGCAACCCGTCGCTGGACCGCTGGCTCGCGCTGCCCTTCGGCGCGGGCGTGGCCCTGACGCTCGACGAGTCCGCGCTGCTGCTCAAGCTCGACGACGTCTACTGGACCGAGGAGGGCATCGTCAGCGTCCAGATCACCCTCGCCACGAGCGCGATCCTCTCGACGCTCGCGCTCGTGCTGCGCGTCCTGCGGCGCGGCGAGGCGGAGGTCCTGCCGGTCGGCTAGCCCTCGGGCTGCTCCGGCTCGACCTGCCCGCCGGCGTACGTCACGCGGTCGCGCCGCGGACCGCCGATCCAGTCGACGCAGAGCGCCGCGGCGTCGTCGGCGAGCCGGCCGTCGCTCGCGCGCAGCACCGCGTGGATGAGGTCCTGGATCGCGTCGCGCGGATGCCGGTCGTGGCTGGCCTCGAGCATCGACGGGACGTCGATCGTCCCGGCGTTGCGCTCGAGCATGCCGTCCGTGACGAACACGAGCCGGTCCCCGACCTGCAGCGGCAGCTCCTGCAGGCGCCAGGTCGAGTCCGGGACGGCCCCGAACGGCCGGTCGGCGAGCAGCTCGACACGTTCGGCCCGTCCGTCCCTCACCCGGAAGGGCAGCGGGTGCCCCGCGTTGACGATCGTGGCGGTGCGGCCCACGAGGTCGACGCGCAGCAGCTGCCCGGTGACGAAGCCCTGGTTGGCGGCGTGCTCCTCGAGCGCGGCGTGCACCGCCGCGGCCTGCTCGGTCAGCGACGCCCCGGACCGCCGCGTGTTGCGCAGGCTGCCCAGCGCGATCGTCGCCAGCAGCGCCGACGCGACGGAGTGCCCCATCGCGTCCGTCATCGAGACGTGCAGCGCGTCGCGGTCCAGCGAGAAGTCGAAGGTGTCGCCGCTCACCTCGGCCGCGGGCTCCAGCCAGCCGGCGAGGGTGAACTGCCCGGCCTCGCAGGTGAAGGACGCCGGCAGCAGCCGCCGCTGGATCTCGGCGGCCAGCGACAGGGGCACCGTGCGCTGGCCCCACTCGTACAGGTCGGTGTAGCGGCGGTTGGCGATGACGACGTAGGCGAGCTGGTGGCCGGCCAGCTCGATGTCCTCCAGGGTCCGGGGGCTCGGGGCGGCGGGCAGCACGAGCTTGAGCAGGCCGACGGCCTCCCCGCGGCTCGTGACGGGCACGAGGACGCGGACGTCGCCGTCCTCCGGGTCGAGCACGACGGCGTGCTGGCCGGTCAGCGCCCGGCCGTGCGCCGTGCCCTCCAGCGAGACGCGCTCGGAGGTCTCGCGGCTGCGGCCCGCCCGCGCCCCCTCGGACCGCGTGTGACCCAGGCGCCGCAGCGACAGGCCGCTGAAATCGACGATGAGGAAGCTGACCTCGCGGGCGCCGAGCATCTCGACGAGGGCCTCGCCGATCGCCTCGACGACGTCGACGGGGGCCGCCGCCTCGGCGCGCGCGAGAACGTCGGCACCTACAACGTCATCGTCGAGCTCGGCGACGGCGTCACCGCGAGCGTCAAGACGATGGCGACCGCAGGTCCACCCGGGGGGAGGGGTCGCTCATCGCCCCACCCGAGTCGAGGCCCGGGCCGACGCCGCCGTGCCCGGTCGTCGGCATGGCCACAGGCCACGCTCAAGGTGCTGCGCGCGGCCGCCGACATCCCGGGGTGTTCCATGCGCCGCCTCCTCCACGACCTGTGCGGCCCGTCCGAACGACCCCGGACCAGCGCGCCGGCCACAGCCCGGACCGGTCCGCGCGGCCTCCTCTCCGCCGACGACCGCACCGTCGGCTGGCGCCTGCTCGGCTGGCTCTTCGTCCTCGCCGGGCTGCTGACGCTCGCCGTCACGCTGCTGGCCGACCGGGCGGGTGGCGTGACGACCGGCGCCCTGGCGGTCGCCGCCGTGCTCATCGGCGCGATCGTCCTCGTTGGCCCCGTGCCGGACGGCCCGGCCGTCGCGCTCGGGCTCGCGCTCGGGGTCGCGATGGTGACGGTGGCCGCCGCGCTCGCGGACCCGCTGTTCATCATCTTCCCGTCCCTCTACGTCTGGGTCGGCGTCGAGAGCGCGCTGCTGCTGGGGACACGCCCGACGCTCTGGCTCGGCGGCGTGACGGCGGTCGCCTACGCGACCGTGCTCCTCGCCCACGGCGTCCCGGTCGACGAGGCGGCGGCGCAGTGGATCGCCATGACCGGCTCGATGACGGTCCTGGGCGGCATGGCCTGGGTCCTGCGCCTGCGCAGCGACCGGCTCGTCACCGACCTGGCGGACGCCGCGTCGACCGACCCGCTCACGGGCCTGCTGAACCGGCGCGGGTACCGCGTGATGACCGGACGTCTGATCGCCGACGCCATCAGCGCCGGCGACCACGTCACCGTCGTCCTGGCCGACGTGGACCGCTTCAAGGCGCTCAACGACGCTCACGGCCACGAGACCGGTGACGACGCCATCGTCGCCCTCGCCGCGCTGCTGCGGGACGCCATGGGCGAGCGCGACGTCCTGGCCCGGACCGGCGGGGACGCCTTCGCCCTCGTCCTGAGCGACACCGACGGTCACGCCGGCCTGCTCGTCGCCGAGCGCCTGCGCCGTGACCTCAGCGGCCACCTCAGCGCTCGCGGGATGCCGGCGACCGCGAGCTTCGGCGTCGCGTCCTCCCCCACCGACGCCCTGAGCGCCGACACGCTGCTGGACTGCGCGACCGTGGCGGTCGCCGCGGCCAAGGCGCTCGGCCGTGACCGGACCGTCGTCTACAGCGCCCAGCTCGCCGACGAGCTGGCGCTGCGGCACACGAGCGCCGGCGACGACCGCGAGCACCTGCAGGCCGTCCTCGTCCTCGCCGAGACGCTCGACGTCCGCCACCACGACACCGCGCGTCACTCGCAGGTCGTCGGCTCGCTCGCCGCGATGACCGCCCGGCAGCTGGGCTTCGGCGACGCCGACGTCGCGCGCATCCGCCTGGCCGGCATCCTGCACGACGTCGGCAAGGTCGCCGTCCCGGACGCGGTGCTCGACAAGCCCGGCCGGCTGACGGACGCCGAGTACGAGCTCGTCAAGCAGCACTCGGAGGTGGGCGCGCGCATCCTCCAGGGCGCCAACCTGCGCGACCTCAGCGCCTGGGTGCTCGCCCACCACGAGCGCCCGGACGGCCGCGGCTACCCGGCCGGCCTGCAGGGGGACGCGATCCCGGTGCAGTCGCGCATCCTCGCGGTGGCCGACGCGTTCGAGGCCATGACCGCCGGCCGCGTCTACCGCCCGGGCGTGAGCCTGGAAGCCGCCGGCGAAGAGCTGCGCCGCCACGCGGGGACGCAGTTCGACGCCGAGATCGTCGAGGCGTTCCTCCGCGCACTGCAGGACGCGTCGCCGGTGCCCGCCTGGCGCAGCTGACGCCTCGGCGTCCACCGTCGCGGGATAGCGTCGGGCGATGTCCCCCTGTCACGCCCGCCGGGTCACGTCCCTCCTGCTCGCGCTGCTCGCCCTCGCCGCCCTCACCGGCCCGGCTGGGGCCGCCGCCGCCGAGGACCCGGACGCCGCGACGGCGTGGCTCTGCCATCCGGCCCTGCGGGACGACCCGTGCGACGTGGACCTGACGACGACGATCCAGCAGGCCGACGGCACCTCCCGCGTCGAGCCCGCGCCCGTGCCGCAGGACCCCGGGATCGACTGCTTCTACGTCTACCCCACCGTCTCCAACCAGACGACGCCGAACGCGACGAAGACCGCCGACCCGGAGGTCCGCTCGATCGCGACCTACCAGGCCGCGCGCTTCTCCCAGCAGTGCCGCGTCTTCGCGCCGCTCTACCGCCAGAACACGCTCGTCTCGATCTTCACCGGGGGCTTCACCGACGCGACGCGCGCGATCGCCTACGGCGACGTCCTCGGGGCGTGGAAGGACTACCTGCAGCGCGACAACCAGGGCCGCGGCGTCGTCCTCATCGGCCACTCGCAGGGCAGCGGGATGCTCCGCAAGCTCATCCGCGAGCAGATCGACCCGTTCCCGAAGGCGCGGGCCAAGCTCGTCTCCGCGCTCCTGCTCGGCGGCAACGTCACCGTCAAGAAGGGCTCGGATCGCGGCGGCGACTTCGCCAACGTCCCGCTCTGCCGGCGCGACGGCCAGCTCGGGTGTGTCGTGGCGTTCTCGACCTTCCTCGACGACCCGCCGGCGGACTCGCGCTTCGGCCGTCCCCCGACGCAGACCGACCGCCTGACCGGTCTGCCGCCGCGCGACGACGTCGAGGTGGCCTGCACCAACCCGGGGTCGCTGGCGGCGAACGCGTCCGCGCCGTCCAAGACGTACATCCCGAGCCAGATGTTCGCGCCCGGCGGGATCGCGGCCGGCATCGTGGCCGTCTACGGCGGCGTGCCGCCGAGCGCTTCCACGGCGTGGGTGCAGCCCGCCGACCGCTACACCGGGCGCTGCGAGACGATCAACGGCGCGCACGTCCTGAAGGTCGCGCAGGTCGGCTCCGCCCGGCACCTGAACGCCTTCCCGGACGCGACCTGGGGCCTGCACCTCGTCGACGTCAACGGCGCCCTGGGCAACCTGCAGGAGATCGTCGCCACCCAGCGCGCGGTGTACCTGCGCCCCCGGGTCGCGCTCTCGCTCGGGCCTGGGCGGACGGCCGGACGCCGCTGCGTCGGGCGCGCGGTGACCGTGCGCCTGCGGGGCGCCGACGCCACGCTGACCCGGCGCGTGGACGTCGCCCTGCGCGGTGTGCGGATCGCCCGCCTCACCCGCGCGCCGTTCGCCGTGCGGATCGTCCGCTCGCGCCTGCGCCCCGGCACGAATGCCGTCACCGCGACCGTGACGCTGAAGGACGGGCGCACGCGCCGCCTGACGACGGCGCTGCGCCCTTGCGCGTAGCGCCGCCGCGCGCGCTCAGCCGCTGACGACGAGCTTCGTTGCCGGCGCCAGCCACGCCTCCGCCGCGTCGGCGAACGGGACGACCGTCGTCTCGATCGCCAGCGGGTCGAAGCGGCCGGACGCCACCAGGGCCAGGAGCGAGACGAGGTGCTTGCGCGAGTCGGCCCGCCCGACGTGGACGGTGATGCCACGGGTGTACATCTCCAGCAGGGGGACGGGCGTCGTCGGCGTGAAGTGGATGCCGACCGGCGTCAGCGTCCCGTAGTCGTCCGTCGAGCGGATCGCGCACAGCAGGCCGGCCGGGTCGCTCGTCAGGTCCACGACGATCGGCGCCCGGTCATACCGCCGCGGCCAGTCGCCGTCGCGCCGGACGACCTCCGCGCCGAGCCGCTCGGCCTGGGCGCAGCGCCCGGCGTCCGCGTCGACGTACCGCACCGTCCCGGCCCCGAGCGCGACCGCCAGCGCCACGGCGTAGAGCCCGATCGACGGTGCCGCGCCGCCGAGGACGAGGACGTCCGCCCCGGGCGCCTGCGCCAGCGGCGGGCCGACGGCGCGGAAGGCGTCCAGCGCGTTGTCGGGCAGCGTGCACAGCGCGGCGTCGGGCACGTCGGCGGGCGCGGCGTGCAGCAGGTGGTCGGCGTGCGGGACGAGCAGCCGGTCGGCGACCGCGCCGCCGTGCCCGCCCCCGGCCTGCCCGAAGCCGAACGCCGCCCCCGCCGGCGCCCGGTGCGTGTGGCAGGCGGCGAAGCGCCCGCCGTGGCAGGCCACGCAGCCCCCGCAGGAGACCTGGAAGGGGACGACGACGCGGTCGCCGACGGCGTGCGCGCCGAGCGCGTCGCCGACCTCGAGCACCTCGGCGACGACCTCGTGACCGACGGCGTACGGGCCGGGGAAGATCCCGAGCGCCGCCATGACCGGGTCCAGGTCGCAGCGGGCGACGGCCAGCGGCCGGACGACGGCCGCGGCCGCGTCGGCCAGCTGGACGTCGTCGGCGTCCTGCCAGGCGACCTGCCCGGCCGCCTCGAAGACGAGCTGGCGCATGGGCTAGGCCGTGGCCGCCGCGGCGGCGGCGCGGGCAAAGGCGGCGAACTCCTCCTGCCCGAGCGCCTGCCCGGCGACACCCCAGCCGCCCTCGGCGGCCTCGCGCAGCACGACCCAGGTGCGCCCGGCCTGCGTCGGGTCGCCGGCCACATCGGCGACGATCTGCGTCGCCTCGGCGACAAGACGACGCTGGCCGTCGCGGTCCAGGGCGCCGGGCGGGGTGAGGATGTCGACGCGGACGACCGGCGCCTGGTCGGTGGCGGCCGTGTGAACGGCGGCGGCCGGCAGCTCGCGGACGTAGGCGGCGGTGTTCGAGGCGAAGGGCTCAGCGACGGCGGGATGGCCCTCGGCGAGCAGGACGGCGGTGGTGAGGCGCTCGGCGAGCGCGCGGTGCTGGTCGGCGGGCAGCAGGCCGGTCGGGGCGGTGACGTCGATCATCGGCATGGCGGGTCTCCGGTGGTTCGTTGTAGAGCGGACGCTCCGGAACGTATCAGAGTGCGCGCTCCAGTACGATCAGCTCCCGTGCCACGCCCCGATCGCCATCGCCCGCTGCTGCTGACCGCCGCCACGACGCTCCTGCGCCGGCAGGGCTACGCGGCCACGAGCGTCGGCGACGTCCTGCGCGAGTCCGGCGCGACGAACGGCTCGCTCTACCACCACTTCCCCGGCGGCAAGGAGGACCTCGCGCAGGCGGCGATCGCCGCGGCCGGCACGCAGATCGAGGCCGCGCTGCGCCAGGCGGTCACCGCCGCCCCCGACGTCACGACGGCGGTCCAGGCGTGGCTCGGCCTCCTCATCCGCGCGCTCGAGGCCGACCCACGGGACGGCTGCCCCGTCGCGCCGACCGCGATCGAGGCGGCCGGCCTGAGCGACGAGCTCCGGGAGGCCGCCGCCGGCGCCTTCGCGAGCTGGGCACAGGTGCTGCAGGACGCGCTGGGCGCGACGCGGGACCGGCGGACCGCGACCGCGCAGGCGCGCGTGCTGCTTTCGGCGATCGAGGGGGCGCTGCTGCTGGACCGCACCGCGCACACGACCGAGCACCTGCGCGCGCTGCGCGGCGCCGTCCCCCGCCTGCTGTCGGCGGGCTGACCGCTCGCGAGAAGATCCGCGCGGCGATGTCGAAGCAGGCCAGGCCGCTCCGACCCCCCTTCAGACGGCGCCCACCGCGGGCGCCCACGACACCCGAGGTGACACCACCATGAAGTACCTGATGCTGATCTACGGCAACGCCGAGATCTGGGGCCAGCTGGACCCCGTCGAGTTCCCGAAGTTCGTCGCGAAGGTCGACGCCTTCAACCAGGAGCTGCGGGACTCCGGCGAGCTCGTCATGGTCGACGGCCTCGGCGAGGCGCACGCCTTCCGCTCGCGCGGCGGCGAGGTCGTCGCGAGCGACGGCCCGTACCTGGAGGCCAAGGAGCACGTCGGCTCGATGTTCATCGTCGACGTCGACAGCGAGGAGCGCGCCCGGGAGATCGCCGCGTCCTACCCGGCGCTGCAGCTCAAGGGCGGCGGCGGGCTGGAGTGGGCGCGCCTGCTCGAGCACGGCGGGGACGACGTGTGAGCCGCCCGGGCGGGCACGTCGAGACGACGCTGCGGGCGCTGGCCCCGCAGGTCCTCGGCGTGCTCGTCCGCCGCCACGGGCGCTTCGACCTGTGCGAGGACGCCGTGCAGGAGGCGCTCGTCGCGGCGAGCACGCAGTGGTCGGTCGTCCCCGAGCACCCACGCGGCTGGCTGCTGACCGTCGCCGAGCGGCGCCTGATCGACGCGCTGCGGGCCGAGGGTGCGCGCCACCGGCGCGAGGCCGCCGCCTTGCCGCCGGCGGACGCGCCGGCCGCGGCCCCTACGGACGGGGCCGACGAGGACGACACCCTCGAGCTGCTCGTCCTCTGCTGCCACCCCGCGCTCACGGCGCCGTCGCAGCTCGCGCTCACCCTACGGGCGGTCGGCGGCCTCACCACGGCGGAGATCGCCCGGGCCCTGCTCGTCCCCGAGGCGACGATGGGCCAGCGGATCGCCCGCGCCAAGCAGCGCATCCGCGAGGCCGGCGGGCGCTTCGCGCTGCCCGACGACGCCGCCGCGCTCGACGCCCGGCTGACCGTCGTGCGCCAGGTGCTGTACCTCGTCTTCAACGAGGGCTACGTCGCGAGCTCCGGGCCGGACCTGCACCGCACGGAGCTGACGGCCGAGGCGCTGCGCCTGACGCGGCTGCTCGCCATACGACTGCCGGACGACGGCGAGGTCGCCGGCCTGCTGGCGCTCATGCTCCTGACGGACGCCCGCCGCGCCGCGCGCACGACGGCCGACGGCTTCCTCGTCCCCCTCGCGGAGCAGGACCGCTCCCGCTGGGACCGGGAGCAGATCGCCGAGGGCGTCGCGCTCGTGACCGAGGCGCTCGCGACGCGGCGCGTCGGCCCCTACCAGCTGCAGGCGGCGATCGCCGCCGTCCACGCCGAGGCGCCCACCGCGGACGCGACCGACTGGCCGCAGGTGCTGGCGCTGTACGAGCTGCTGCAGGCGATGACCGACACGCCGGTCGTCACGCTGAACCGCGCGGTCGCCGTCGGGATGGTCGACGGGCCGCGCGCGGGCCTCGCGCTGCTGGACGAGCTGGAGGCGGGCGGCGGGCTGCCGGCGGGGCACCACCGCGTGCCGGCCGTCCGCGGGCACCTGCTCGAGCGCGCAGGCGACACCCGCCGGGGGGCCCCCGCGTCCGGGGAGGCCGCGCGGCTGGCCACCAGCGTCCCCGAGCAGCGCTTCCTCGCCGCCCGGGCCGCCGCCCTCAGGGCCGGATCGCCACCTTGACGACGCCGTCCTGCTGGTTGCCGAAGAGCTCGTAGGCGTCCTCGATGTCGCCGAGCGCGAAGTCGTGCGTGATGAGCTGGCCGAGGTCCAGCCGCTCGTGGCGCACGAGCTCCATGAGCTTGCGCATCCGCTCCTTGCCGCCGGGGCAGAGCGTCGTGAGGATCCGCTTGTCGCCGATCCCGTAGACGAACGGCTCGACGGGGATCTCGAGCTTGCCGCCGTAGACGCCGAGGCTCGAGACCGTGCCGCCGGGGCGCGTCGCCTCCACGCACCACTGGAACGTCTGCTGCAGGCCGAGCGCCTCGATGGCGACGTCGACGCCGCGCCCCTCCGTGAGCCGCTTGATCGCGGCGACCGGATCCTCCTGGTTGAAGTCGATGACCTCGTCCGCGCCCATCTCGGTGGCCAGGTGCAGGCGGTTCTCGAGCGTGTCGACGCCGATGACGAGCGCCGCGCCGCGCAGCCGGGCGCCGGCGGTCGCGCACAGCCCGATCGGCCCTTGGGCGAAGACCGCCACCGTCTGGCCGATCTGCACGTCGGCCGTCTCGGCCGCGGAGATGCCGGTGGACGCGATGTCGGCCAGCAGGACGCACTGCTCGTCGCTCATGTCGTCCGGGATCTTCGCCAGGTTGCCCTGGGCGTACGGCACGCGGACGTACTGGGCCTGCACCCCGTCGATGGAGTTGCCCAGGCGCCAGCCGCCGATCATCTCCCACTCGCCGCCGTGGCCCTCGCACTGGGCCTCGACGTGGTTCTGGCAGGAGAAGCAGCAGCCGCACGGCGTGATGGCGCCGACGAGGACGCGGTCGCCGAGCGCGTAGCCGGTCACGGCGTTGCCGAGAGCGACGACGACGCCGACGGGCTCGTGCCCGACGATCCGGCCGGGGGCCACCGGGTACTCCTCGCGCCAGATGTGGACGTCGGTCCCGCAGATCGTCGTGAGGGTCACCCGGATGATCGCGTCCGTGGGCCCGCACACGGGCATCGGGACCTCCTCCAGGCGGATCTGCTCGTGGCCGCGGAAGACCGCGGCCTGCATCGTGTCCGGCAGGTCCGGCGCGAGGGTGGGACCCGGCAGTGGGCTGGTGGTGGCCATCGGAGCTCCTCAGATCGTGGTCGGGTGGCGGGTCACCGACTCGGCGAAGGTCCGCGCGAACGCGTCCAGGGCGTCCCAGTCGGTGAAGTCGTGGTCGTGCGAGGTGTCGTCGAGGTCGCCGTACTTGCGCGCGATGAGCCGCATCGTCAGGCGGGTCAAGAAGTCGTATTCGCGGTACTGGAGCGCGCCGGCCACCGCCATCGTCGTCCCGGGGATCCAGCCGGTCTCGTCGAGGAACTCGTCGATGAGCCGGCGGGTCTCCGCGCGTGACTCGTCGTGATCGTCGGCGGCGGTGAGCGAGACGGAGAGGAAGGCCGACGGGCGGTCGCTCAGCGACGTGCGGTGCTCCTCGGCGTAGCGGACGAGCTCGCGCTGGTGGTGGCCGGCGTGCACCGAGGCGGCGACGATGACCCCGTCGAAGTCGGCCGGCGAGCACGACAGGCCGTCGGGGGTCTGTCGGACCACGACGTCGACCCCGTCCGCGGCCAGCGCGTCCGCGAGCCGGGTGGCGATCCGGTGCGTGTGGCCGTGCTTATTCGCGTGGAGGACGAGGACCTGCGGGCGAGGTGCGGCGCTCATGGTCCGACGGTAGGCGCCGCCACCGGTCGTGCCATCCGCAGGGACTGCGGCCCTCGCCGCGGGGGAGTACGGACCGCCGGGCGCGGCCGGGTCAGCCGCCGGCGGTCGTGACGCCCAGCGGCGTCGTCGCGTGGTGATGGCAACGGGCCGGGACGATGAGGACGGGGCAGTGCGCGGCCTGCGTCAGCCGGCCGGACACGCTGCCCATGACCTTGGCCAGCAGCGGCCGGTGCCCGTGGGAGCCGCAGACGAGGAGGTCGAGGTCGTGGCTGGCGCCGGCCAGCCGCCGCGCGGGCAGCCCGAGCGGCCGCCGCACCTCGACGTCGACGTCGCCCGCCACGCGGGCGGCCACGGCGTCGACGTCGACCTCGCCCGCGTCGGGGCTCACGGTGATGAGCGTCAGCCGCGCGCCGGTGGCGCGGGCCAGACGCTCGGCGGCGGTCAGCGCGTGCCGCGAGCACTCCGAGCCGTCGTAGGCGATGCCGATCGCCCGCAGTCCGCGGTCGCCGGGCGGGGCCGCGTCCTGCGGGGTGACGAGCACCGGGCACGGCGCACGCCCCAGGACGTGGCCGGCGATCGCGCCGTCCAGATCACGGCCCACGACGAGGGCGCTGGCGTCCACCTCGCGCGCCAGGCGGGCGAGCGCTTCGGGCACCCGGTCGGCCGGGACGACACGCTCGTGGATCTCCAGGGCGCCCGGCTGCCCGCCGGCGACGGCGTGCGCGCGGTGGACGATCTGCTCGGCGCTGCCCCGCCGCAGGACGTCCACGGCGCTCGGGGCCGGCCGCCGCCCCGCCTGCGGCGCGTGGACGTAGGCCGTCGCGAGGACGAGCGGGGACCGCGTCGCCTGCGCCAACGCCACCGCCAACCGGACGGCGCCGTCGCTCTCGGGGCCGCGGGAGCAGGCGACGACGGGGTGCTCGATCACCGGGCCACCTGCGCTGCGCCGTCGGGTCCCGCGCTCGTGGACATCCACCGAACCTACACCGCCGGCGCGCCAGCTTCCACCGGGCTTTCCACGGAGCCGCGAGGGTCCACGACCCACGTCCTGCCACGCGGCGCGAGCCGCCGGTGTCGGGCGCACCGCGCCGCCACCCGCTCGTCTCATGTCTGTGATCGAACGCAGCGGTTAGGCTCCGGACGTCCCGCGTCGGCGCGGGACCGTGCCCCCGTCGTCGTCGAGGACAGGACGTCCCCCCGTGCCCCCCTCCGCCCGTTCCGCCCGGTCGCCGCGCCGCCTCGCCGTCGCTGCCGCGGGGCTCGCCCTGCTCCTGCCGACCGGGGCACGAGCCTCGGACGAGCCGATGACGAGCGTGGCGGTGTCGGCGGGCGAGGTCACCTCGATGGTCCGGGACGACGCGGGTCGCACGTACCTGGGCGGGAGCTTCGTCAGCGTCGGCCCGCGGTTGGGCAGCATGGTCGCGCTGGGCACCGCCGACGACCAGCCGGCCGCCGGCTTCCCCGACGTCGTCGGCGACGTGTCGGCCGTCGCACCCGACGGCGCCGGCGGGTGGTACATCGGTGGTTCGTTCACGGCGGTCGGCGGCGTCGCCCGCGACCGCCTCGCGCACATCCTGCCCGACCGGACCGTCGACCCGGCGTGGAACCCCGGGGCCAACGGCACCGTCCGGACGCTCCTGCGCGCGGGTGACGCGGTGTACGCCGGCGGCAGCTTCACGCGGCTCGGCGGGGTCAGCGTGCCGCCGTTCCTCGCGAAGCTCTCGACGAGCACCGGGGCGCGCGATCCCGGCTTCGTCGTCCCGCTCTCGTCGGTCGGCGGCCTGCCCGGGGTCTACGCCCTGACGCTCGGCGGCGGCAAGCTCTTCGTCGGCGGCCAGTTTGTGAGCCTCGACGACGGCGGGGCCCGCTTCGGGCTGGCGCGCGTCGATCCGGCGACGGGCACGCCGGACGGGTGGAACCCGGCGTCGTCCCCGACCCCGGGCCTCGTCGACGCGCTCGTCAGGACGTCCGACGGGACGGTCTTCGTCGGGGGCGACTTCACCGCGATCGGCGGCACCACGCGGATCTCGGTGGCGAAGATCGCGCCGGACGGCAGCGTCGACCCCTCGTGGAACCCGGGGGCGCCGGGCCCGGTGCGCGCGCTCGCCCTCACCCCGGACGGCGCCGCGGTCTACCTCGGCGGCCTCTTCGGCGCCGCGAACCTCGTCAAGCGCAGCACCGCGGGCACCGGGGACGCCGACCCGACCTTCGCGCCCGCGGTCGACGGCCCGGTGGAGGCGCTGGCCGTCACCGCGTCCGGCGTCTACGCCGGCGGCAGCTTCACGACGGCCGGCGGGCAGGGCCGCGACAACCTCGCGCGCCTGTCGCCGTCCACCGGGGCCGCCGACGGCTGGAACCCCGCCCCGGACGGGAGCGTCTTCGCCGTGGCGGTCGACGGCACCGCGGTGGCCGCGGGCGGCGGCTTCACGTCGGCGGGGTCCCAGGTCGTGCACGCGCGCGGGCTCGCGCGCCTGCTGGCCGACGGACGGCCGGATCCGGCCTTCGTCCCGGACGTCGGCTTCCGCGTCAACGCGCTCGCGCTCGACGGCACGGCGCTGTACGCCGCGGGCGACATCACCGGCGCGCAGCCGTTCGCGGTGAAGCTCGTCACGACCGGCAGCGGGGCGGTCGACGCCGGCTTCAAGCCCTTGCTCTTCAGCCCGCCGTCGGCGATCGCCGCCGCCGGCGGCAGCGTCTTCCTCGCCAACGCACCCACCCTCCTGAAGGTCGACGGCGCCACCGGCACGCCCGATGCCGGCTTCTCGGCGTCGTTCCCCGGCCAGCAGGTCAAGGCCCTGGCGGTCGCGGGGTCCAGCCTCTACGTCGGCGGCACCTCGGGGCTGCTGACGAAGCTCGACCGGACGACCGGCGCCGCGGACGCCGGCTGGGTCCCGGGCGGGATCAGCGGGGAGGCCGACGCCCTGCTGGCCGCCGGCGACGCGCTGTACGTCGGCGGGCAGTTCGGTACGACCTTCGGCTCG
>CAZRLR010000014.1:0-25532 GCA_964600395.1 uncultured Conexibacter sp. | reverse complement strand
ACCCGACCGACTGGCGCGCCGCGCTCGCGCTCGGCCTCGTCTCGGCCGCGCTGAGCGCCGTCCTCTTCCTCCTCGTGCTGCTGCTCGTCGCCGGCTGGGCGATCGAGCCGCTGACGGCCGCGGCCACGGTGACGATCGTCCCGGCGGCGGCGCTGGCCGGCGGCCGGATCGGCGGCGACGCGCGCTGGCGCGCGGCCGCGGGCTGCATCCTCGTCGGCCTCGGGACGCTCGCGCTCGCCTTCCTCCCCGACGCGCGCGTCGCCTGGACGTTCCTGCCGCAGGCGCTGGCCGGGCTCGGGATGGGCCTCGCGCTGCCGGCGCTCGGCGGCGAGTTGCTGCCCGAGCGCGACGCCCGCGACGCCGCGCGCCTGCTCGCCGTCCGCCACGTCGGGATCGCGCTCGCGCTCGTCCTCATCGCGCCGATCACCGCGGCCCGCCTGGACGACGCCACCCGCGACGCGCGCGAGCAGGGCGTCGCGCTGGCCCTGGACGCGCCGCTGGACCCCGTCCGCAAGCTGTCGCTCGCCCCCGCCCTGCTGGGCAGCGTCGACGCCGAGAGCCCGCGCCGCGCCCTGCGCGAGGCGATCGCCGCCAACGGCGAGGACCTCACCGGGGCGGACGCCGACGCCTACGCCCGCCTCGGCGACCGCGCCGACGACACGCTCGTGGCCGCCGTCGGCGACTCGTTCTTCGCCGCCTTCGCGCTGACCGGCCTGCTGGCGATCCTCGGGGGCGCGCTGCTCGTGCGCGTGCAGCCGCGGGCGCCGGGGTGGGTCGTCGGCGGCGCGCTGGCCGGCTGCGCCGTGCTCGCCGTCCAGGTCGTCGCCTACGACCGCGCCAAGCCCACCCCGGTGACGATCGCGGACCCCTGTCAGGCCCGGGCGCGCCCGGCGTCGACCGGCGGGATCACCGGCGCACTGCAGGACCGGGCGCTGCGCTCGCTCGACAGCAACGCCTGCCGGCTCGGCGCCTCGCGCGAGGAGCTCGTCCTGGCGCTCGCGGACGAGGACGACGCCCGCCGCTTCGAGCGCGAGCACGGCACGGACCCGCGTTCGGCCTCCGGGATCCTCGGCATCCTCGGCGGGCTGTTGGGATGAGGATCCGGCGAGGTGGCGCGGCAGCCGCCCGGGCGTTGCGGGAGAATGGTGGTCGATGTCGTTGAAGGGAAAGCTGCTGATCGCCTCACCCGCCCTGGCGGACCCCCGCTTCGCGCGCGCCGTCATCCTCGTCGCCGAGCACTCCGCCGACGGGACGCTCGGGCTCGTGCTCAACCGGCCGTCGGAGTCGTCGGTCACCGAGTCCGTCGACGAGCTGCGCGGCGTCGTGGACCCCGGGGAGGCCGTCTACGTCGGCGGGCCGGTGCAGACGGACGCGGTCATGGTCCTCGCGGAGTTCAGCAACAGCGAGCTGGCCGCCGCGCTCGTGCTGGACGACATCGGGTTCCTGCCCGCCGAGGCCGACATGGACGTCATCGCCGCGGTCACCCGCCGGGCGCGTGTCTTCGCCGGGCACTCCGGCTGGGGCCCCGGGCAGCTGGACGGCGAGCTGGAGGAGGGCGCCTGGATCGTCGCCGACGCCGAGCCCGACGACGTCTTCTCCGAGGACTCCGACGACCTCTGGGCCAGCGCCCTGCAGCGCAAGGGCGGCGCCTACGCGCGCCTGGCGCGGGTGCCCGAGGACCCGTCGGTCAACTAGTCAGGAGCGCGGCCGCCGCGGCGCGCCCGGAGGCCACCGCCCCGGCCACGCGCCCACCACCGCACCAGTCGCCGGCCGCCGCCAGCGGGCCGGCGTGCAGGCACTTCGCGCGCAGCGGCGTCGTCGGCTCGCTGTAGCGCCAGCGATGGGCCGACAGGACGGTCGGCTGCGGCAGGTCCACGGCCGCGGCGACGGTCCCGGCGAAGCGGTCCAGCAGGGCGAGCGCGACCTTCTCCGGGGCGTCCTCCAGGTGCGCGGCGCTCCACGCCGGCGACGCCTGCAGCACCCAGCGCTCGCCGCTCTCACGGCCGGGGCGCGAGGCCTGCGCGGCCGCCCACGCGAGGTCGTCGTCGGGGTCGTCGTGCACGTCGATCGCCAGGTGCAGCGGGTCCGCCCAGGCGACCATGACCGCCCAGCACGGGGTGTAGGTGACGCTCGCCGCCTCCGCGGCCAGGTGCGGCGCGACCTGCTGCAGGAGCGCGGCGGCCTGCGGCGCGGGCGCCGCCACGACGACGCGGTCGGCCTCGGGCAGCTCGCCGTCGGCGGTGTGGAGCGTCGCCCCGCCGTCCGCCCGCGGGCGCAGCGGCTGCACGAGGACGCCGGCCTTGACGTCCAGCCCCTGCGAGAGGGCGCGCGCGGCGGCGCTCATCGTGGGGACGGGGACGACGCCGAGCGGGCTGTCGGCCCGCAGGTCGCCCTCGCGGCGCGGGGCCCACGCGGCGACGTGGCGCGCGGCGGCCGTCCCCTTCAGCGCGCCGGCGTCCAGGACCTGCGCGCCGTGGTCGAACCGCAGCGCGCCGTTGCGGCGCGTCGACGTCCGCCCGCCCGGGCCGCGGGCCTTCTCGTAGACCGTGACGCGGACGCCGGCGGCCTGCAGGTCCTGGGCACAGGCGAGGCCGGCGACGCCGGCGCCGACGATGGCTGCGGTGGTGAACTCGGGCACTTCCATAGATACGGCCGCGTGCGGGCGCCGGGTCAGGGTCCGGGCGCCCGGCGGTCGCCCGTCAGCCGAGCTCGTGCTCGGACAGACCGTCCAGGAGGCCCACCGCGACCGGCGCGGCCCCGTCCTCCACGAGCACGGCACCCCCGGGCCAGTACGGGTGCGGCGGCCGGGCGCCGGCGAGCAGCAGCGGCTCGTAGACCCAGCAGCCGGAGTTCGTGAAGGCCTGCCTGCCGCGGGGCGTCCACTCGGGCACGTGGTCGCCGTACCGCGGGCCGGCGCGGTGCAGGTGGCCGAAGATGACGTGCTCGGCCTTGACGTTCAGGCGCAGGGCGACCTCGGCCATCGCCGGCAGGCCGGCGCGGCGGAACTGGAAGCCGAGGGCGCCGGCGCTCAGCGGCGCCAGGACGCCGCCGCCGAGCAGCTTCGTCGCCAGCGGGAGCATCGTGATCGAGGCCGAGCGCGCCAGGCCGGCGGCGCGGTCCAGCGGTTCGCCGAGCAGGCCGGGCAGCGAGGCGGCGACGAGGCCCTGGACGGCGGCGGCACTGGGCCCGGCGGCGTGCTCGTAGTCCTCCGCGCTGGCGCGGCCCTCGGGCACGCGGCCGAGCAGCACGCCGGTGCTGCCGGACGGGAACAGGTGGCGGTCCAGGTAGTGGCCGTGGGTCGCCCAGATGCCGTCGCCGAGCCAGACCCCCGGGTAGCGGACCTGCACCCGCGCGGGCTTCAGCGCGTCCGTCAGCGCCTTGAGCGCCGCGGAGGAGGAGACGGGGACGCGGGAGGCCAGGCCGATCCGCTTGTGCCGGCGCCGCTGCGTCCGCAGCCACGGCCGCACGAGCGCGTGGTCGTGGTTGCCGAGGACGACGACGACCTGCTTGTCGCGACCCAGCCGCGCCCCGATCGCGCGCAGGACGGGCAGCGTCGCGCGCATCGCCTGCTTCGGGCGGCCCTCGAGCAGCTCGATCGTGTCCCCGAGGAGGACGAGGCGGTCCACGTCCTCCAGCGCCTGCAGCAGCGTGCGGAGCGCGACGGGACGGCGCAGGACGTCGCGGCCGGAGCGGGCGCCGAGGTGCAGGTCGGAGATGACGAGGGTGCGCATGCCGTGGGGGTACGGCGCCTCAGCGTTCCAGGCGCACGGTGCGGCTGCCGCCGGCGACGGCGCCGCGCCAGGGTCCGTCCTCCCCCGCCGGCAGCTCGGCGCGGCCGAGCAGCAACGTCGCCAGCAGCCGGGCGTCACCCTCGCCGAGCGGGCCGACGCGCAGCTCGCGCCGGTCGGCCGCGCGCTCCTCGACGACGGTCACGCAGACCGGGGCCTCGACGGGGAGTGCGAGCTGGGGGTCGGCGGAGTCGGCCACGCGCAGGATGATGATGCATGGCGTCCTTCGCTGAAGTGGCGTGTGGGGGCGAGGACCGCTGGCCGCCGCGGACGGGCGGCATGGCGTAGCGTCGCCGGCATGCGGATCCTCATCGTCGGGGCCGGCGGCGTCGGAGCGGCCGCGGCCGCCATCGCGCGCCACCGGCCGTTCTTCGAGCGCCTCGTGCTGGCGGACCTCGACGGCGAGCGCGCCCGCACGGCCGCCGCGCGGTGCGGGGACGACCGGATCGTCGGGGCGGCCTGCGACGCCTCCAGCGTCGAGGCGATCGTCGCGCTCGCCCGCGAGGAGCGGGCGGACGTCATCCTCAACGCCTGCGACCCGCGGCTGAACCCGCCGATCTTCGCCGCCGCGCGCGAGGCCGGCGTGACCTACCTGGACATGGCGATGACGCTCTCCTCCCGCCACCCGGAGGAGCCGTACGCCAAGACCGGGGTCATGCTCGGGGACCTGCAGTTCGCCGAGCACGAGGCGTGGCTGGCGGACGGGCAGCTCGCCCTGGTCGGCATCGGGGTCGAGCCCGGGCTCAGCGACATCTTCGCCCGGCATGCCGCCGACACGATGTTCTCGTCGATCGACGAGGTGGGCATCCGCGACGGGGCGAACCTCGAGGTGGAGGGCTACGCGTTCGCGCCGTCCTTCTCGATCTGGACGACGATCGAGGAGTGCCTGAACCCGCCGCTCATCTGGGAGCGCGAGCGCGGCTTCTACGTCACCGAGCCGTTCAGCGAGCCGGAGGTCTTCGAGTTTCCGGCGGGCATCGGGCCGGTCGAGTGCGTGAACGTCGAGCACGAGGAGGTCGTCCTCGTGCCGCGCTGGGTCGACTGCGAGCGCGTGACGTTCAAGTACGGCCTCGGCGACGAGTTCATCGGCGTGCTCAAGACGCTGCACCTGCTCGGCCTGGACGCCGTCGAGCCGGTGGACGTGCGCGGCGTCGCGGTGTCCCCCCGGGACGTCGTGGCGGCGGTCCTGCCCAACCCGGCGGAGCTCGGGGACCGGATGCGCGGCAAGACCTGCGCGGGGACGCTCGTGACGGGCACGGGCCTGGACGGGCAGCCGCGGGCGACCTACCTCTACCACGTCGTCGACAACGAGACGACGATGGCGCTCGACGGGTGCCAGGCCGTCGTGTGGCAGACGGCGATCAACCCGGTCGTCGCGCTCGAGCTGCTGGCGTCCGGCGTGTGGTCGGGCGCGGGCGTGCTCGGGCCGGAGGCGCTTCCGGCGCAGCCGTTCCTCGACCTGCTGGCCGAGTACGGCTCGCCGCACGGGGTCGACGAGCGCGATCCGGCGAACCCGCTCGTGCGGCGGCCGGGCGCGGAGGGCTGACCGGGGGCGCCGGTTGCGGTTCCGCCGGCCTCTGGGCAGACGGAATGCAGCCAGTTCCCTTATTTGGGTACTGGCGGCATTCCGTCTGCCGGTGGCGTCCCGTCAGGCCCACCCGCCGAGATGCGCCTCGAGGTCCGGCTCTTCGGTGATGGCGACGAGCCCGGGCGCCGGGTGGTGCTGCAGCGGCTCGTCGCTCGCCCGCGCGTGCACGACCCGCACGTCGGGCCCGAGCGCGAGCGCGTCCGCCGGGCCGAGGCCGTCGACGGCCGCGCGCAGCTCGTCCCCGACGACCCGCACGGGCCGTGCGAGCGTCACGGTGATCCGGGCGCGCGCGTCGCCGGCCCCGACCACGCGGGGATCGGCCGCGAACGGCGCCGGGTCCGGGACGACGACCGTCGCCTCCGGCAGCGCGGCCAGGACGCTGTCGACGCAGAGCCACGTCGCGGCGGGCGGCGCCGCCGGGACGAGGACGAGGACGTCGACGGCCGCGCTGCGCAGGCCGCGCGGCCGCGAGCCGGGGACGGCGATCCGGTCGGCCAGGCGGACGGCCTCGGCGTTCTTCTGCGCCCGGCGCGACGCCTCGTCCCCGCGGCCGGCCCACTCCGGGCCGTCGTGCCAGGCGACCGCGGTCGGCACGTGCGCCAGGAGCGCGCCGGCGAGCCACGCGCGGTGGGCCCACTCCCAGTCCTCCCCGCCGTAGCCGTCGAAGGTCTCGTCGAAGCCGCCCACCGCGCGGAAGAAGGCCGCGCCCGTCGCCAGGACAGCGGAGATGACGAAGCGGTAGGAGCGGTCGTCGGCGTCGAGCAGGTCCCGGCTGTCCTCGTACCCGACCGCCAGCCAGGCCGGCGCGGGCAGCTCGCGCGGCGGGCCGGCGACCTCGACGGGCTCGTCGGCCGGGGCGGCGGCCAGGTCGGCGTGCCGGCGGCGCCCGACGACGACCGCCCGCGGCTCGAGGGCCGGCAGCCGCGCGAGCTCCTGCAGGAACGCGGGTTCGGGCGTCGTGTCGGCGTCGAGGAACACGAGGACGTCGCCGGTCGCCCGCGCGGCCCCGGCGTTGCGCGCGGCGGAGACCCGAAACCCCGCATCCGGCTGCACGAGCAGCGTCACGCCCGACGGCACCCGCGGCCGCCGGCGGGAGGCGTCGTCGACGACGATGACCTCGTGGGGCGTGAGCGTCTGCCGGGCGAGCGCCGCGAGCGTCCGGGCCAGCTGGGCCGGCTGCTCGAAGTGGACGACGACGACCGAGACCCGCGGCGGCGCGGCGGGCCGGCGGCCGTCGAGCAGGTCCCAGCGGTTGCCCGGGATCACCACGGCACCCGCGCCCACCACGCCAGGTGCGCCGCCGCCACGTCGGCGGGGCCGGGCCCGAGCGACGTGCCGGGGGCCAGCCAGGTGTCCTCGGGCGTCGCGGCGGCCCGGGCGACCGCGGCGCGCAGGTCGGCGTACGGGGTGACGGCGCCGGGGCGCAGCGCGGCGACCTCCCGCCAGTACGGGCCGTCCGGGACGAGCGGACGGCGGCCCGCCCCGATCCAGGAGCCGACCGAGCCGGACGCCGAGACGTGCCGGTGGGCCACGAGCGGGACGGCCGCCGACCGCGCGCGCGTCACGAGGACGTCGTCGGGCAGCCACCCGGTGACCTCCACGCGGACACGGCGCGCCGCCGCGTCGGCGACGAGCGCGTCCAGCTCGGCCTCGTGCCCCGCGGAGGCGCGGCCGAGGATCGCGACGCCGAGGCCCGTCCCCGCGACGGCGGCGACGGCCTCCGCGTGGCCCTTGCCGGGGTAGAAGAAGCCGAGCAGCGCGACCTCGGGGCGGAGGCCCGGGCGCCGTGCGGGCGCCGGGACGGGGTGCACGGCGAGCGGGATGACCTCCGGCTCGACCTCGGGTGCCAGCGCGGCCAGCAGCGCCGCCTCGTGCCGGCTCGAGACCGCGACGCCCCGCGCGGCCCGGGCGATGCGCGCGTAGGCCGCGCCGCGGCGCGCCCGGTTGCGCGGTCCGTCCGAGGCCTGCGGCAGGTCGTGCAGCGTCACGGTCCCCGGCACGCGGTCGAGCACGGCGCACACCCGCGCGGCCGCCCGCTCCGGGCTCGCGCCCCACAGCCGGTCGGTGACCTGCAGATGGTGCGGTCCGGTGCCGGGCTCGGCCACCGCCACGGCGCGACCGGTCTGCGCCGTGACGGCCTCGGCGAGCTCGCGCCCGCAGCGCACGACGCCGTGCGCCGGATCGCCGGCGACGAGGAGGCGGGGAACCGTGGCCGTCGCGACGCTCACCGCGCGAGCACCCCCTCCAGCCCGAGCAGGCGCAGCGCGTGGGCGTGCCGCTGCAGGCCCGCGGCCACGACGTCGGGCCGTCCGGCGTACCAGGCCAGGTGCGCCGTCCGCACGTCCGCCACCGGCACCCGCACGCCGTCGACGGTCCAGTGCTCGCGCGGCGCGTCCTCGAGTCCGAACGCCTCCACCACCGCCGGCTCCCGCGGCGCGTGGATCGCGTCCAGCAGCGGCCGGCCCGGGTCCCCGTCGTGCTCGGGCAGGCCGAGCCGTGCCCGCACCCGCGCCGCCAGCGCGCCGATGACGACGTTCCCCGGGTGGTTCAGCGTCCGCATCTGCGCGAACGACGGCTGCTCGAAGAGCGTCGAGACGACCTCGGTGTCGTGCGCGAGCTCCCGCGTGCGCAGCTGGCCGAGCGAGTGCGCGGCGAGCGCGCGGACCCGCGCGACGTCCAGCGCCGGCAGCGGCCCGAGCCCCGCCGCCTCGGCCAGGGTCCGCAGGTCGTGGTAGCCGACGACCGGCGGCACGAGCCCCGGGTCCGCCGGCGGCCGGACGATCGCGTGCGTCGGGTACAGGCCGGCGAAGCGCACGACCGGCACCCGCACGACGCGCGCTGCCGCGGGCAGGCCGGCAGCGAGCTCGCGCCACCCCAGCGGCAGACCGCGGTAGCCCGCGCGGACCGGCTGGGTCACCAGGACCTGCGCCTGCGCGAGCCAGCCCGCCAGGTGCGGCAGGTCGTCGGCCGTCAGCTCATGGACGGGCGGCAGGCGGACCGTCGCCAGGCCGGGGCCGTCGAGGACGATCCGCAGCGACTCGGCCTGGCAGTTGCCGTGGACGAGCGCGACCGGGGCGTCGGCCTCGAGGCCCTCGAGGCCGTAGAAGCCGGCGTAGTGGCGGTTGCGCGGGGTGTCGGCGGGGGGACCCACGAGGGGCCCTTGCCCGGACGGGCCTACCTTGAAAGGCCGCCGCATGCCCACTTCACCGTTCATCCGCGTCGCCTCGGTGCCCGCGGGCCACCCGTACGTCGCGCACCTGGGGACCCGGGGCGTCGTCCGCCTCCCCGATCCCACGCCACCGGGCGCGCCGCCCGGGCGCTGGTGGCCGCCGCAGGCCCTGGACCCCGCCTGGATCGCCGCCAACGCCGACCGCTTCGACCTGCTGCACGTGCACTTCGGGATGGAGGCGCGGCGCCCGGACGAGTTCGAGGCGACCGTCGCCGCGCTGCGCGCCGCCGGCCGCCCGCTCGTCCACACCGTCCACGACCTCGAGCACCCGCAGCTGTCAGACCAGGCGCCGCACCTGGCGCTCCTGGACGTCGTGGTCCCGGCCGCGGACGCGCTCGTCACGCTCACCGCGGGCGCGGCCCGCGAGGTCGAGCGCCGCTGGGGGCGGCGCCCGGTCGTCGTCCCGCACCCGCATCTGCTCCCGCTGGACGCGCCCCTGCCCCCGGGGCGCGCGGGCCGGATGCGCACCGTGGGCCTGCACCTGCGCGACCTGCGCCCGAACGTCGACGGGCCCGGCACGGTGCGCCGGCTCCTTGGCGCGGTCGCGGCGCTGCGCGCCGGCGGCGAGCCGGTCGTGGCGCGGGTCGTCCTGCACCCCCACGTCCGCGACGCGGCCGCACGCGCGGAGGTCCGCCGGCTCTGTGCCGCGGCGTCGTTCGTGACCCTGACGGAGGCCCCCCGCCCGGCGGACGCGGCGCTGCACGCGGAGCTCGCCGACCTCGACGCCTCCGTCCTGCCCTACCGCCACGGCACCCACTCGGGCTGGGCCGAGCTCTGCTGGGACCTCGCGGTCCCCGTCGTCACCGCGCCGGTCGGCCACGTCGCCGAGCAGCACCCGGAGCTCGTCTGCGACGCCGATCTGGAGGCGGGTCTGCGCCGGGCGCTCGCCCAGCCGGGGCCCGGCACCGCGGCGCGCGTGGCGCTGCAGCGGGCGCGGCGCGGGCACCGGCGCACGCAGGCCGATCGCATCGCCGCCGCGCACCTCGAGCTGTACGCCCGGGTCCTGGCGGGCGCCGGCGTCGGCGTGGGCGGCTGAGAGGCCGACCGCGGGTCGCCGGCGGGCGGGGCTGAACGACCGAGGCCCCGGGCGCGGAGGCAGGTCCGCGCCCGGGGAGTCCGTCCCGGTCCTCCGCCGTGACGAGGGCCCGGACGCGGAGGCAGGTCCACGCCCGGGCACTGCGTCCCGGCCCTACGCCCTGACGACGGCCCGGACGCGGAGGCAGGTCCACGCCCGGGGAGTCCGTCCCGGCCCTACGCCGTGACCTTGAACCGCTGGACGAGCCCTTCGAGCTCGCTCGCGGTCCCGGCCAGCTCTGCGGCGGAAGCGCTGATCTGCTGCGCGGCGGCGCTCGTCTGCTCCGTGGAGGCCGAGACCTCCTCCGTCGCCGCCGAGGAGGCCTCGGCGACGCCGGCGACCTCCGTCATGTCGTCCCGCATCGAGTTGGCCGCGTTGGCGACCTCCTGGATGACGTTGGCGATCTGCTCGACGCGCGTCGTGACGTCGTCGACGGAGACGCCGATCGCCTCGAAGGCCTCGCGCGCCTTCTCGACGGTCGCCGCGCCGTCGTTCGTGCGGGCGGACCCGGCCTCGACGACCTCCACGGCGCGGCCCGTCTCGGCCTGGATCTCGTGCACGAGCTCGGCGATCGAGCGCGCCGCCTGCTGGGACTCCTCGGCGAGCTTGCGGACCTCCTCGGCGACGACCGCGAACCCGCGGCCCTGCTCGCCGGCGCGCGCCGCCTCGATGGCGGCGTTCAGCGCGAGCAGGTTCGTCTGCTCGGCGATCCCGCCGATCGTGTCGACGATCCCGCCGATCTGGTCGCTCTTGGCCCCGAGCGCGCGGATCGCCGTCGTCGCCTGCTGGGAGGCGTCGCGGACCGCGGTCATCGCGGCCGTCGCCTCGCCGATCGCCGAGGCGCCGTCCACGGCGATGGCGCGGGCCTGACCGGCGGCGTCCGCCGTCTCCTGCGCCGTGACGGCGGAGGACTCGCTGGACGCGCTGACCTGCTCGGCCGCCGCGCGGGCGGACTCGATCGTCATGACCTGCCGCTCGGCGCCCGAGGCGACGTCGCCGATCGCGTGCGCGATCTCCGACACGGCGCGGCCGGTCTCACCGGAGGTCGCCGCCATCTGCTGCGAGCCGGCCGAGACCGAGTTCGCCGCGAGCGTGACCTGCCCGACGAGCTCGCCGAGCTGGGCGCGCGAGGCGTTGTAGGCCTCGATCGACTCGACCAGGCCGTTGCGCAGCTGGTTCGTGCTCTGGGCGACGTCACCGATCTCGTCGTTGGACCACGTGTCGATGACCGGCGTGATCGGCGTGACCTCGTAGGTGAGGTCGCCCTCGGCCATGCTCTTGAGCCCGATGCCGAGCTCGGCGGCGCAGTGGCCGGCGAGGGTGCCGAGGCGGTCGACGACGACGGCCAGGCTCTTGCGCACGGCGCCCGAGATGGCGAACGTCAGCGCCGTGCCGACCCCGAGCGCGACGAGCAGCAGCGCCAGGATGGTGGTCCGCGAGGAGTGGTAGCTGTCCTCGATGGACTTGGCGGTCGCCGCGCCGACGGCGACCTTGGAGGCGAACAGCCCGTCGAAGTCGGCCTGGACCTGCTTCGCGGCCGGGACGGCGTTGGCCTTGTTGTACTGGTAGGCGGCGCGGGCGTCGACCGCCGGGTCCGTCGAGCGCTTGAGCACCTGGGTGCGGGCGGCCTTGTACGTCGCCAGGTCGGCCTCGAGCTTCGCGAAGGCGGCCTTGCCCTGCGGCGTGACGAGCGTCGGACGCACCGCGGCCAGGGCGGCGTCGACCTTCTTGGCGTTCGCCGCGATCTTGCCCTCGAGCTCCTGCTTGGCCGGCAGGTCCGCCTCGAGGATGTGGTTGTTCGTGAAGGCGCGGTTCTCGTTGATGAGCGCGCGCGCCTCGCCGAGGCTCGCCAGGGGCTTGGTGACCTTCGCGTAGGAGGTCCGCGACTGCTCGGCCACGCCGGACAGCTTGCTGACGGACATGAGCCCGACGAGGACGAGGAAGAGCAGCAGCAGGCCGCTGAGGCCGAGCATCTTCGCCCGGACGGTGACACGACGAGACTTCACGATGATGACCTTTCCTGAGGGGGCGGCCGACCCGCGATCCGGTGGCCTTGCTCCCGTCGGTCGCCCCCGACGCCCCGAACTCCAGGCGATTGGTCCGTGCGCGACTCAGTGGTTTTCCGCAGGGTGTGCTGCGGTCATTCCGCACCCTTGGCGTACGTCGTGGTGAACGCGTCCTGCGTCTGGCGCCCGTCCGGGTAGCGCACGCGGCGCACGACCGTGAGCTTGAAGTCGCCGCCCGGGACCGGGGTCCGCGGCCCGGGGTCGGCGGTCACCCGGCGGCGCCCGTTGTCCCCGTAGAGGCTCACCGTCACCGACGTGGCGTCGCTGAAGGTCCGCACGTAGATCGGGGCCTGCGTGTCGTTCGTCCACTTCAGGTCGATCGACGGGAAGTCGAGCGTCGCCTCGCGGCCGGCCGGGTAGCGGCTGATGTAGAGGCTGTGCGGCTGGTGGGTGTCGATGCGCAGGCCCGCGAAGTACGCGGCGTTGTACATCGTCGTCGAGAACTGCGAGACGCCGCCGCCCACCGACGGGACGATCTTGTTGCCGTCGCCGATGAACGGCGCCTTGACGTAGCCGCCGGCGACCGTCCGCCGGCCGACGATCCCGTTGAGCGAGAACCGCCCGCCGGGCGGGATGACGGTCCCGTCGACGGTCCGCGCCATCCGGCGGATGTTCTGCACCCGCGGCTGACCGGGCTGGTAGCGCGTCGTGAAGGTCCCGATGAGCAGGTCGAGGCTGCGCGCCCCGGCCGCGGTGAGCTTCGGCTTGTCGACGGCGACCGGCAGCCTCGAGCGGTGGCGGCCCTGGGCGATCGCCGCCGCGACGGACACGAGCGCCCGGTCGCGCCGCACGGTACGTCCGGTCCGGGCCGCGCCCGTCACGCGCACGGTGGCCGGGCGCGCCTGCCAGACCAGGCGCCCCTTGCCGGTGAGGACGACCGTCCGGCCCGGGGCCGACACCGACGCCGAGCGCGCGGGCTGGTCGCGCGCCTTGGCGACCCGGGCCAGGAGCGCGATCAGGGCTGCCTCGTCACTGCCCAGGCGCACGTTGCGCCGGTCCTTGCGCGAGGCGCGCAGCCGCAGCACGGGGGCGAGCTCCTGCGGGGTCACCGTCACGGGTTCACCCGCGCCGGTGAGGACGAGGGGCTCGGCGAGGTAGGCCTCCGCGTCCCGGGCGACGGCCTGCACCTGCGGGAGGGTCGCGACGCGGTTGCGGCGCAGCGGCGCCCGGAGCGAGCTCTCGCCGGCGCGCAGCGCCTGCACGAGCCGGCGCTCGAGCGCGGGGCGGTCGACGATCCGCCCCTGCCGCGGGCCCTGCACCGACACCTGCAGCGTCGTCGGGTCGACCGCGATCGCGCCGGGGTACGCCGGACGGTTGACGAGCCGCGCGAAGGCCCGGACGGTCGCCTCGAGCTTCACGCGGTCCACGGCGGCCACGGGCTCGACGTCGCGCTCTTCGAACAGGCCCTTCGCCGTCTTGACGAGGCCGAGCAGCGGGCCGTCGCGCCCGGCGTCCAGGACGCGGTCGACGGTCGCGTCGACGTCGAGGCGGTAGCCGGCCGCGCCCGGCGTGACGCGCAGGCGCTGCCCCGCGGCGTAGATCGTCACCGGCTGGGCCTTGAAGCGGGTCATTCGCTCCCGCAGGCCGCTCTTCGTGTCGCCCTCGACGTTCGTGGAGCCCAAGAGCGTCCCCGGCAGCGCACGGTCGGTGTAGGCCAGGCGCAGCGCGACGATGCTGAGGACGGCCAGCAGGACGGGCGCCAGCAGCACGGCCCCGCGACGGCGCCACTTGCGCACCTCGGGCCCCTTCGGGAGGGGTCGGTGGCGTCGGGGCGGTGGGGGTGGCCGGCGCCGGCGAGGGGGCGAGGGGGTGGCCACGGTCCCCTGGTCTTACCATCCGCGGCCGCCGGACGGGCGCACCGAACGCAAACTTGCCGACCCGCGGTCGCATACGATCGCCCGATGTCCACACCGACTCAGCCGACGACGCAGGTGCACGGCGGCAAGCTCATCGCCCGGCGCCTGAAGGCCCACGGCGTCACGAAGATCTTCACGCTCTCGGGCGGCCACATCTTCCCGATCTACGACGGCTGCCGGGACGAGGGCATCGACATCGTCGACACCCGGCACGAGCAGGCCGCGACGTTCGCCGCCGAGGGGTGGGCCAAGGTCACGCGCGAGGTCGGCGTGGCCGCCGTCACCGCCGGTCCCGGCGTGACGAACGCGATGAGCGCGCTCGGCTCGGCGCAGATGAACAACTCGCCGATCGCCGTCCTGGGCGGGCGCGCGCCGGCGCTGCGCTGGGGGTCGGGCTCGCTGCAGGAGATCGACCACATCCCGTTCGTCCGGCCGCTGACGAAGTCCGCGCGCACGGCCGACTCCACGGCGGAGATCCCGGACCTCGTGGACGAGGCGATCGGGACGGCGCTGGCGCCGCACTCGGGGCCGACCTTCGTCGACTTCCCCATGGACTACGTCTTCATGGAGGGCGAGGACCCCGAGACCGAGGTCGCCCCCCGGGACCCCGAGGGCGGCGCCGAGGCCGACGGCGGCCAGCTCGAGCGTGCGGTGGCGCTCCTGCAGGGCGCCGAGCGCCCCGTCGTCATGGCCGGCACGAACCTCTACTGGGGCCACGGCGAGGTCGCCCTGCTTGAGCTCGTCACCGAGCTCGGCATCCCCGTCTTCCTCAACGGCATGGCCCGCGGCTGCATCCCAGCAGACCACGAGCTCGCCTTCTCCCGCGCCCGCGGTGACGGCCTGAAGGGCGCGGACGTCGCGCTCGTCATCGGCGTGCCGATGGACTTCCGCCTGGGCTTCGGTGGCTCGTTCGGCGAGGAGACCGAGCTCATCGTCGTCGACCGCGCCGAGGCCGTGCGCGACCACCCGCGGCCCGTCGCCGCCGAGCTCGTCGGCTCCATCGCCGGCTCGCTGCGGGCGCTGCTGCGCGGCGTGCGCGGCCGCGGTCAGGACACCTCGGCGTGGGTCGCCGAGCTGCGCGCCAAGGAGACGGCCAAGCGGGCCGCCGAGGCGGAGGAGCTCGGGGACGGGCGCAGCCCGCTGCACCCCATGCGCCTCTACAAGGAGCTCGCCGAGGTCGTCGACCGCGACGCGATCATCATCGGCGACGGCGGCGACTTCGTCTCCTACGCCGGGCGCGTCATCGACAGCTACGAGCCGGGGTGCTGGATGGACCCGGGCCCGTTCGGGTGCCTGGGCTCGGGCCCGGGCTACGCGCTGGCGGCGAAGCTCGCGCGCCCCGACAAGCAGGTCGTGCTCATGCTCGGGGACGGGGCCTTCGGCTTCGGCGGGATGGAGTACGACACGCTCGCGCGCCACGGCGTCAACGTCGTCGGCGTCATGGGCAACAACGGCATCTGGGCCCTGGAGAAGCATCCGATGGAGTTCCTCTACGGGTACTCCGTCGCGGCCGAGCTGACGCCCGAGACGCGGTACGACAAGGTCGTCGAGGCGCTCGGCGGGCACGGCGAGCTCGTCTCCGATCCGGACAAGCTCAAGGGCGCGCTGCACCGGGCGTTCGAGGCGGGCAAGCCGGCGCTCGTCAACGTCCTCACGGACCCGTCGATCGCTTACCCGCGCAAGTCCAACCTGGCCTGAGGGGCACGCCGGCCTCCGCGCCAGATCTTGAGCGCGGGGGTCAGCGGCCTGACACGCGACCGCATCGACGACCGTGACGGCCGGTTCCGAGACGCAGCGTCTCATCTGAGGCCGCTCGGGACGACACCCCCGTCCCCTGCCCCACACCCAACACGGGAGTCCGAATGCATCAGCACGACCACGACCAGGAGCGCCGCGGCCTGCGCGCGCGCCTGGGCGCCAAGTCCGTCCGCACCCGCTCCGTCCTGGCCGCCACCGGCGTCCTCGTCGTCGGCATCAGCGCCACGGGCGTCGCCGCCACCGGCAGCGCGATCCTCGAGGGCAAGCGCAACGGCACGGCCACGCAGGAGACGCAGATCATCTCGAACGTCGGTGCGACGAACGCCCCGACCGGCGGCTTCTCCACGCGGCAGTCGAACCTCTCCTCCACCGGTGGTGGCGCCATCTACGGCTGCCGCTCGACCGCTGGGGGCACCGCGGCCACCCCGCCCACGAACCCCTGCATCCGGGCGAACAACCTGTCCAGCGGCTACGCGTTCGAGTTCAACAGCGCCAACGGCCTGAGCGCCGGCCTCATCACCGTCGGCAAGGGTGGCGACAGCGCCAAGCCCTTCACCACGAACGCCACCGGCGTCGCGACCGGCCTGAACGCCGACCGCGTCGACGGCCAGAGCGCCGACGACCTGCTCAAGACGGCGGCGACCGACGCGTCCACGAAGGCGACCGCGGCGGCGACCGCGGCGGCCACCGACGCGACGACGAAGGCGAACGCGGCGAAGGAGCGGTGGGTCCTGATCGGGTCCGACGGCAAGATCCTGCAGCAGACCGGCGGCTTCAAGACGGTCAACTGCTACGAGTCCAACGCCAACTGCTACATCGACGCCGGCTCGGACGTCACGAACCGCGCGATCACGACCGAGATCGTGACGGCGAACAACCCGGACGCCGGCACCGACGGCGACCTGAGCGGCGACACGTCCGCCTCCCCGTGCTTCTTCGACTTCGTGAACTGCGGACCGGCAGGCACGGACTCGGGCAACGGCGGCAACAACGGGGTCTTCGTCGTCACCCCGCGCAACTCGGACGGCACCTCGCCGGCCGCCGGCGACCGCTACGCGTTCTACGCGAAGATCAGCGCCGCGACCGCCGCGCCGTAGCACCCGGCAAGCATCGCCACCAGCCGGTCCGGAGGGGCGCCCAGCGGGCGCCCCTCCGTCGTTCCGGGACAGTCCGAACTGGCACGCCGGACGCTTTCCCGACCACGGCGGCAGGTTTTCGGGTAGCCTAACTCGACGTCGGGTTAGGGGCGCCTAACGGGCGCCGCCCGGCAAGTCGTGGGAACCACTGCGGGAGGACTCGGAACACCATGCTGCCCACCTTCGTCATCGGCCTGCGGGAAGGCCTGGAAGCGGCCCTGATCGTCGGCATCGTCGCCGCCTTCCTCGTCCAGGAGGGCCGCCGCGACGCGCTGCGCCCGATGTGGGCCGGGGTCGCCGTCGCCGTCCTCATCTCCGTCGCCGTCGGCGCCGGCCTGCAGCTCGCCGACGACCAGCTGCCCCAGAAGGAGCAGGAGGGCCTGGAGACCGTCATCGCCGTCGTCGCCGTCGGCTTCGTCACCTGGATGATCCTGTGGATGCGGCGCAACGCCCGCGGCCTGAAGGGCGAGCTGCACGGCGTCGCCGCCGGCGCGCTGGCCAAGAACTCCGGCTGGGCGCTCATCGCGATGGCCTTCTTCGCCGTCATCCGCGAGGGCTTCGAGACGGCCTTCTTCCTCACCGCGGCGTTCAACGCCTCCGAGGACCCCGGCACCGCCGGCGTCGGCGCGGCGCTCGGCGTCGCCACCGCGGTCGCGCTCGGCTACGCGATCTACCGCGGCGGCGCGCGCATCGACCTGCAGAAGTTCTTCCGGGCCACCGGGGTCGTGCTCGTCTTCGTCGCCGCCGGCCTCGTCGCCAGCGCCCTGCACACCGGCCACGAGGCAGGCTGGGTCAACGTCGGGCAGGACGAGGCGCTGGACCTCTCGTGGCTCGTCGTCCCGGGCACCGTCACCGCGTCGCTGCTCACCGGCATGCTCGGCCTGCAGCCCAAGCCGGTGCAGATCGAGGTCATCGGCTACCTCCTCTACGCCGTCCCGATGCTCGCCGTCGTCCTGTGGCCGGCCGGGCGCCCGGTCACGCGGCGCGGGGGCCTGGCCGCCGTCGGGTCCGCGGCCGGCGTGCTGGCGGTCTTCGTCGGCGTCGGCGCCTGCGGCAGCAGCGACGACGAGCCCTCACCCGTGTCGGGCGCGGCCTCGGGCACGCCGACCGCCGTGAAGGCCGGCGGCCCGCAGACCGTCGCGGTGTCGATCAGCGACGAGGGCTGCCAGCCCGAGACGCTGAAGCTGCAGGCCGGGCCCACGACGTTCGACGTGACGGCGTCCGGATCGGGCAAGGCGACCGAGTACGAGATCGTCCAGGGCGACCGCATCCTCGGCGAGCGCGAGAACCTCACGCCGGGGCTCAGCGCGACCTTCAGCCTGGACCTCGCGCCCGGCGAGTACGAGTCCTACTGCCCCGGCGCCACGCGTGAGCGCGGCAAGGTCATCGTCACCGGCCAGGCGACCCCCGCCGCGGCGGCCGCGGCGGCCTCCGACGGCGCCGCCGAGCTGCAGAGCGCGACCGTCGGCTACGCCGCCTACGTCGAGGGTCAGGCCGAGGTCCTCCTGGACCGCACGCGGACGTTCGTCGCCGCGGTCAAGGGCGGGGACGTCGCGGAGGCCAAGCGCCTCTTCCCGCTCGCCCGCCAGCCGTGGGAGCGCATCGAGCCGGTCGCCGAGTCCTTCGGCGACCTGGACCCGCGCGTGGACGCGCGCGTCAACGACGTCGCCGACGGCGAGGAGTGGACGGGCTTCCACCGCATCGAGCAGGCGCTGTGGCAGCGCAACACGACGAAGGGCATGGCGCGGTACGCCGACACGCTGCTCGCCGACGTCGAGGAGCTCGTGGCGAAGGTCGAGGGGCTCGAGTACCAGCCCGCCCAGCTGGCCAACGGTGCGACGGAGCTGCTCGGCGAGGTCTCCAAGTCGAAGATCACCGGCGAGGAGGACCGCTACTCGCACACCGACCTCTACGATTTCGAGGCGAACGTCGACGGCGCGCACGAGGCCTTCGAGCTGCTCGAGCCCGCCCTCTCGTTGCGCGACCCGAAGCTGCTGAAGGAGATCGACGCGCGCTTCGACGCCGTGCGCGACGGCCTCGACAAGCACCGCAAGGGCGACGGCTTCGTGTCCTACACGGCGCTGACGAAGGCGCAGGTCCGCGCGCTCTCGCAGCAGATCGACGCGCTGGCCGAGCCGCTGTCGCGCGTCGCCGCCACGGTGGTCGCCCGCTGATGCGCCGGCCGTCCGCGTCCGGGCGCATGACGCGTCGCGGCCTGCTCTCGGGCGCGGCCGCCGTCGGCGGGGGCCTGGCCGTCGCCGGCGGCGGGTACGCCCTGGGGACCGACGGCGCGGACGGCACCGGCGCGGGCGGTGCCGCGGACGGCGGCGGGGGCGGCACCGGCCGCGTCCCGTTCCACGGCGTCCACCAGCCGGGGATCCTCACCCCGCAGCAGGACCGCCTGCACTTCGCCGCCTTCGACCTGACGACCGACCGCGCCGCCGACCTGCGCGAGCTGCTGCAGACGTGGACGGCGATGTCGGCCCGCCTCATGGCGGGGCTGCCCGCCGACGTGGACGACGGCAACCCGCTCGCGCCGCCGGCCGACACCGGCGAGGCGGCCGGGCTGTTCGCCAGCCGCCTGACGATCACGATCGGCCTGGGGCCCGGCGTCTTCCGCGCCGCCGACGGGACCGACCGCCTCGGGCTCGCGGCCCGGATGCCCCGGGCGCTACGCCCGCTGCCGGCCCTCCCCGGGGACGAGCTGGACGCGGCCCGCAGCGGCGGCGACCTCTGCGTGCAGGCCTGCGCCGACGACCCGCAGGTCGCTTTCCACGCCGTGCGCAACCTCGCCCGCGCCGCCCGCGGCGTGGCCGTCATGCGCTGGAGCCAGCTCGGCTTCGGGCGCACGTCGTCCACGAGCCGCGCGCAGGAGACGCCGCGCAACCTCATGGGGTTCAAGGACGGGACGAACAACGTCACCGCCGAGGACAGCCGGGCGGACCTGGCCG
Source organism: uncultured Conexibacter sp. (assembly GCA_964600395.1). Taxonomy (GTDB): domain Bacteria; phylum Actinomycetota; class Thermoleophilia; order Solirubrobacterales; family Solirubrobacteraceae; genus Paraconexibacter. The sequence continues at coordinate 6,085 of CAZRLR010000014.1, read as the reverse complement.
CCAGCGTCTGGGCCGACGCGACCGACCCGCGCGCCGCGTGGCTGGCGGGCGGCTCCTTCCTCGTCGCCCGGCGCGTCCGGATGCTCATCGAGGCGTGGGACCGCGCGTCGCTGGCCGACCAGGAGGCGACGATCGGGCGCCACAAGGCCTCGGGCGCGCCGCTGGGCCACCGGCGCGAGCGCGACCCGCTGCCGCTCGGCGACACCGGCCCGGACGGCGCCCCCGTCATCCCGGTGGACGCCCACGTGCGCCTGGCCGCGCCCGAGGTCAACGACGGCATCCGCATGCTGCGCCGCGGCTACTCGTTCACCGACGGGATGGACGCCGACACCGGCCAGCTGGACGCGGGCCTCTTCTTCCTCGCGTACGTGCGCGACCCCCATCGGCAGTTCGTCCCGGTGCAGCAGCGCCTCGGGAGCCAGGACGCGCTGAACGAGTACATCAAGCACGTGTCCAGCGCCGTGTTCGCGATCCCGCCCGGGATTCCGGACCGTCGCGGGCGCTTCGTCGGGGACGGCCTCTTCGCCTGAAGGCCCGGGGCACGGCTGGTTGCCTGTGCAACCATCAGGGTATGAGCCCTGCCGTGTCCCCCGCCATCGCCGTCACCCACGTCTCGGACCCCGGCTGTCCGTGGGCGTACTCCGCCTGGCCCGCCCTGGCCACGCTGCAGTGGCGCTACGGCGACCAGCTCGGCTGGACGCACGCGATGATCGGCCTCGCCGAGGCGGCCGGCGTCTACGAGCAGCGCGGCTACACCCCCGCCCGACAGGCGACGGGCTACCTCATGTTCCGCCGCTACGGGATGCCGTTCGCCACCGCCCCGCGCGAGCGCGTCGTCCACACCGGTCGCGCCTGCCGCGCCGTCGTCGCCACGCGCCTGCTCGCGCCCGAGCGCGAACTGGACGCCTTCCGCGCGCTGCAGTTCGCGCAGTTCACGAGCACCGAGCTCTTCGACACGGACGCCGGCATCGCGGCGGCGCTCGCGCACGTCGACGGGCTGGACGGCGCCGCGATCGTCGCGGCGATCGAGGACCCCGCCACCGAGGAGGCCTACCAGGCCGACCGCGCGATCGCCCGCTCCGCCGCCGGCGGCCCGACCGAGTTCCAGGGCAAGGCCGCGCAGAGCGACGGCCCGGTCCGCTTCACCGCCCCGTCGCTCCTGCTGACGCACACCGCGTCCGGCAGGACGCTCGAGGCCGGGGGCTTCCAGACGATCGAGGCCTACGACGTGTGCATCGCCAACCTCGACGTCACGCTCGAGCGCCGGCCCCACGCCGAGCGGGCGCTCGACGTCCTGCAGGCCTTCCCGTACGCGCTGACGACGGCCGAGGTCGCCGCCGTCATGGCGCCGCCGTTGACGCCGATCGACGCCACGGCCGCGGAGGCGTCCCTCATCGAGGCCGTCGCCGCCGGCCAGGCCACGCGCACGCCGCTCGGCGACGACGCGCTGTGGGCGGCGGCGTAGATGCGCGTCTTCCACTGCGCGACCTGCGCGCAGATGGTCTTCTTCGAGAACACCCTCTGCCTCAACTGCCTCTCGGGCCTCGGGTTCGAGACCGGCCGGCGGGAGATCGTGACGCTCCAGGTCGACGAGGACATCGAGTCCGGCCGGCTGCACATCGTCGGCGACGAGGACCACGGCGCCGTCTTCCGCTGCGCGAACACCGAGCTCACGCGCTGCAACTGGCTCGTCGACGTCCCGGGCAAGTTCTGCACGAGCTGCCGCCTGACGCACACCCGCCCGTCCGACGCGGACCCGGAGGGCGTGCTGGACTTCGCGGAGGCCGAGGCCGCCAAGCGGCGCCTCGTCTTCACGCTGCTCGAGCTCGAGCTGCCGGTCCAGAGCTGGACGGACCGCGAGGGCGGGCTGTGCTTCAAGCTCCTCTCGGGCGAGCACCAGCACGTCACGACCGGGCACGCGGACGGCGTCATCACGCTGGACCTGCGCGAGGTCGACAACGCCCACCGCGAGCAGATCCGCGAGCAGCTGGGCGAGGCGTACCGCACGCTGCTCGGCCACTTCCGTCACGAGGTCGGCCATTACTACTGGCCGATCGTCGCGGAACAGACGGGCATGATCGACCGCTTCCGCGAGCTCTTCGGGGACGAGCGCGAGTCCTACGCCGAGGCGCTCGAGCGCCACAACGAGAAAGGGCCCCCGGCCGACAGGGCCCGCGCGCACGGCAGCGCCTACGCGACGATGCACCCCTGGGAGGACTGGGCGGAGACGTGGGCGCACTACCTCCACATCACCGACTCCACGCAGACGGCGGGCGCCCACGGGCTGCGCACCGCACTGGCGGACCCGGACGAGTGCGTCGAGGTGCCGATCCGCCAGACGCTGCGCGACTGGATCCCGCTGACGTTCGCGATGAACGGGATGCTGCGCTCGATGGGGCTCGGGGACCTGTACCCCTTCGTCCTGACCCCGGCCGTCATCGAGAAGCTCGTGTTCGTCGACGAGGCGGTCCGCGCCGCGCGGGTGACCGCCGGGTGACCTGAGTCATCCCGTGTGCGCTCAGCGCATACGGGATGACCGAGCTTCCAACAGCTCGCGGGTCTGGGCCGCGACGAGCCCGGGGTCATCCCGCAGCTCGAAGGCGGTGTACGGGAGGACCGCCCAGCCCGCGAGCGTGAGCCGCCGCAGCTTCGCCCGGTCGCGGACGAAGCGGACCTTGCCCTGGTGGTAGGTCCAGGAGTCGAGCTCGATGCCGACCTTCGGCCCGGGCCACACCGCGTCCACCTCGTCCCCGGCGACGTGGTGGTTCGTCAGCGCCGGCGGCAGGCCGAAGTCGTCGATGAGACCCCGGAGCCGCTCCTCGCCCTCCGACCGGGTCAACACCGCGCCGACGGCGTCGAAGCGGGCCCGGGCCCGGGCAAGGCGCGCCGGCCCGGCGCCGGTCCGGCCCCGGAGACCGGTGGTGACGGCGTCCAGGTCGCCGAGGTCCAGGCGCTGGAGATCGGCCTGCGCGAAGGCGCTGTCGAGCGCCTGCTCGGTGACGACGCCCGCCCGGTCGACCAGCGTCCGCGCCACCGACGTCACCGGGATCCCGTCGACGACGGCGATGTCGTGCTCACGCCAGACGGCGGTGCGGCGGACGTGGACGCCGGGGATCCGGCGGGCGGGCCCGGACGTCGTCACCACTGTCGTCCTCGGGCCTCATGGCCGGGCCCGCATCCGCCCATCTGCGTCGTCCTGCGTGCGCTCAGCGCACACGGAACGGACGAGATCGTCGAGATAGGCCCGCGGGGTCATGCCCGCACGCTCCGACGACGGGGTCTGACAGCACTACCCCGCGGCTGCGTCGGAACTGCGTAGTTGAACGCTGACGTTCGTTACAGTGAGCGGCCGCCGGACCCCTCTACCCGTCCCATCAGGAGCCTTTTCATGGAAGCCAGCACGGCCCCCGCGGCCGCCGCCCCCGAGACCTCGGCCGAGCCCGTCTTCACGCTCGAGCTCAACCAGGACCAGAAGGACATGCGCGACTGGGTCCACGGCTTCGCCAAGGACGTCATGCGCCCGGCCGCCGCCGAGTGGGACGAGAAGGAGTCGACCCCCTGGCCGATCATCCAGGAGGCCGCGAAGATCGGCCTCTACGGCTTCGAGGGCCTGGCGCAGTTCTTCGCCGACCCGACCGGCCTGACGATGCCGATCGTCAACGAGGAGCTCTTCTGGGGCGACGCGGGCATCGGCATGGCGATCATGGGCACCGGCCTGGCCGTCGCCGCGATCATCGGCCAGGGCACCGGCGAGCAGATCGGCGAGTGGATCCCGCGCTGCTTCGGCACCGAGACCGACGTCAAGGTCGCCGCCTTCTGCGCCTCGGAGCCGAACGCCGGCTCGGACGTCAGCAACATCCGCACCCGCGCGAAGTTCGACGAGGCCACGAACGAGTGGGTCCTCAACGGCCAGAAGGCCTGGGCGACGAACGGCGGCATCTCCGACGTGCACGTCGTCATCGCCTCCGTCGACCCGGAGCTCGGCTCTCGCGGCCACGCGGCGTTCATCGTCCCGATGAGCGAGTGCAAGGGCATCACCCAGGGCGCGAAGGTCTCCAAGCACGGCCTGCGCGCGTCCCACACCGCCGACGTCTACCTCGACGACGCACGCATCCCGGCCGAGTACGTCCTCGGCGGCAAGGCGAAGCTCGACGAGCGCCTGGCCCGCGTGCGCGAGGGCAAGCGGGCCAAGTCGCAGGCCGCGATGCAGACGTTCGAGGCCTCGCGCCCGACCGTCGGCGCGCAGGCGATCGGCATCGCTCGCGCGGCCTACGAGTACGCGCTCGAGTACGCCAAGGAGCGCGAGCAGTTCGGCAAGAAGATCATCGAGAACCAGGCGATCGCGTTCGCGCTGGCGGACATGAAGACCGAGATCGACTGCGCCCGCCTGCTCGTCTGGCGCGCGTCGTGGATGGGCCGCACCGGCCAGACGTTCGAGAACGCCGAGGGCTCGATGAGCAAGCTCAAGGCCGGCGAGGTCGCCACCTGGGCGACCGAGCGCGCGATCCACATCCTCGGCGGCAACGGCTACACCCGCGAGTACCCGGTCGAGCGCTGGCACCGCGACGCGAAGATCTACACGCTGTTCGAGGGCACGAGCGAGATCCAGCGCATCGTCATCGCGCGCGCGATCAGCGGGATGCACATCCGCTAGAAGGGTGCGTGTGGTGACGGCCACAGGGCCGTCACCACACCTTCAACAAAAAGGTTGCACAGCGCGTGCATCCTTTTGTGGGGATGCGCCGTATCCCTGACATGAGCACTCCTGTCCAGCATCGCCCGCTCACCATCGCCCTGCGACGTGAGCTGTACGCCGAGGTCCGGGAATACCTGGACGAGCGATTCGGCGAGTCCGACCTGACCTTGGACGACGTGGCTCGCGCCGTGTCCTCCTCGCGCCGCCAGGTCCAGCGCCTCTTCGAAGAGGACGGCGACACCTTCCGCGCCTACCTCACCCGCCTGCGGATGCAGCGCGCGGCCGACATGCTGTCGGACACCGCGATGCCCGTCCGCGACATCGCGCGCCGCGTCGGCTACCGCCAGAGCGCGCAGTTCGCCAAGGCCTTCCGTCGCTTCGGCGGCGTCACCCCGCTGCAGTGGCGTGCCGGCCGTCGTGGCCCGCAGGCGAGCGGGGCCCCCGAGCTGCAGTCGCTCGCTGCCGCCGCCTGACCCGTGCCGCTCGCCTGACCGCCCCGGTCAGGCGTCGGCCCAGGCGTGCCCGACGAACACCGGCTCCGGCACGAGCGACACCCCGAAGGTGTCGCGGACGCCGTGCGCCACCTCCCGGGCCAGCGCCACCAGATCCTCCGTCCGCGCCGCACCGCGGTTCGTCAGCGCCAGCGTGTGCTTGGACGAGATCGCCGCGTTGCCCTGGGGCCCCGCGTGCCCCTTCGTGAAGCCGGCGCGCTCGATGAGCCACGCCGCCGACGTCTTCAGTCGCCCGTCCCGTTCCGGGTACCGCGGCAGCCGTGCGTCCGGCCCGAGGTGCTCGAGCACGCGCGCGTCGAGCGCCGCGAACTCCTCCGCCGTCAGGATCGGGTTCGTGAAGAACGACCCGGCCGACCACGTGTCGTGGTCGCCCTCGTCGAGGACCATGCCCTTGCCCGCCCGCAGCGCGAGCACCGCCGCGCCGGCGTCGGCCAGCGGCGCGGCCGCGCCGATCGGGACATCCAGCATCCGGGCCAGCTCGACGTACCGCAGCGAGCGCGACACGTCGGAGCGGTCCAGCGCGAAGGAGACGTCGAGGACGACGAAGCGCCCGGGCTCCTCCTTGAACCGCGAGTGCCGGTAGGTGAAGGCGCAGTCGGCGGCCTCCAGCGCGACGACCTCCTGCTCGACGCGGTCGTACGCACGCACCCGGACGATCGTCTCCGCGACGTCCTGCCCGTAGGCGCCGACGTTCTGGATCGGCGTCGCGCCGACCGATCCCGGGATGCCGCTCAGGCACTCGACCCCGGCCAGGCCGTCGGTGACGCAGCGCGCGACGAAGGCGTCCCAGTCCTCCCCCGCCGCGACGGTCAGGACGACCTTGCCGCCGCCGTCCGCGCGCTCGGTCCCGGTCGTGCGGACGAGGACGACCGTGCCC
>CAZRLR010000013.1:3962-26233 GCA_964600395.1 uncultured Conexibacter sp. | reverse complement strand
CGCTACGTCCTCGTGAAGGTCGCGGCGAAGGATCCCGGTGCGCCGGCCCGCGCGGCCGCCGCCGCCGCCCGCCGCCGTCAGGAGGCTGCGCGCCGCGCCGCGACGACGCAGACCTTCGCCCCGTCGACGAACGGCACGACCGGCACGACGACGGGGACGACGACCGCCACGACGACGAGCACCACGCCGGCGACGACGACCACGACGGGTGCCGCGGGCGCGACGACGACGGGCACGACCACCACGACGACGCCGTGACCGAGCAGCCACCTTCAGGATCCGTCACCGAAGCGCTGCAGGCCCACGTCGCGCGGATCATCGGCACGGCCGAGCAGGCCGCCAACGACCTGCAGCGCGAGGTCGAGGCCGGCGCGGCGCAGCGCGCCGCCGCCGTCCGCGCGCAGGCCGAGTCCGACGCCGCCCGGATCCACGCGGCGGCCGAGGCGGCGGCCGCCCGGATCCACGCTGACGCCGAGGCCCGTGCGCAGGCCTACCTGGAGGAGATGCGCCGGCGCGGGGAGGCGGTCGCGAACGCCCGGGTGGATCGCATCACCGAGTTGACCGACACGCTCATCGCCAAGGGCGAGGCCATCCAGCCACGGCTCGACGAGGCGGTCGAGATGCAGACGCAGCTGCGGGCCCTGCTGTCGGCCCTCGCCGGGGCCGCAGAGGCGGCCGCCGCCGAGAGCGCGCGCCCGCCGCTGCGGCTCCCGCGCGTCCTGGAGGCCGCGCGCCCGCTGGATGCGTCAGACTCCGGCGGGCTCGTCCCGCCCGACACGGCGGCGGGCCGACCCGTCGCCGACGTCGACGCCGGTATCCACGTCCAGCGGATCGCCCGCGATCTGCCGCGGTCGCCGCGTTCCACGAGCCCTTCCGAGGACCAGCCAGCATGACCACCCGACTGCGCGCCTTCGCCGCCGCGAGCCTGCTCGCCGGCACGCTCGTCGTCGCCGGCTGCGGGGGCGGGGACGACAAGAAGGACACGACGACGACCACGACGACGACGCGGACCACGACGACGGCCGCGCGCACGACCACGACGCCGCGGCCGACGACGAGCGCGGGCCAGGGCAGCCTCGGCGGCCCCGGCGCGGAGTCGGACGTGCCGGACGCCACGGGCGCGCCCGCCGTCGCCGGCATCGGGTCCACGTCCGCCGCGGGCATCATCCGCCCGTTCGCCGCGACGTCGCCGTGGAACACGCCGGTCTCGTCGCTGCCGACCGACGGCCGCTCGGCCTTCTGGATCCAGGCCGTGAAGGTGCGCCGCGGCGTGCAGGAGAGCGGCAACGTCGCCGTCCCCCGGCCGCGCATCGTCAACGACCCGCTCTTCATCAACACCCGGCGCTGGACGACGCCCGTCGTCGACGAGGACGGCGGCGTGCAGACCCGCGTCGTCTGCCGCCAGCTGCCCCCGTACTGCGGCGACGGCAACCGCGTGACCTCGCTGCTCATCCCGCCGAACGAGGATCCGCTGCCGCAGTACGACGGCTGGTTCACCGTGCTCAACCGCGCCCAGGGCGTGGCGTACGACCTTTGGCGCGCCCGCCGCGGCGGCCCGAACGGCGAGGTCATCTCCTACCAGTTCATGCGCAAGTGGGACCTCAACGGCCCCGGCTTCCAGCAGCCCGACACCGTCTCGGCCCGCGGCTCGGGGCTGCCGCTCTTCGCCGGCCTGATCCTGCCCGAGGAGATCGAGGCCGGGCGGATCGACCACGCGCTGGCGATCTCGCTGCCCGGCCCGGCGCAGCGCAAGTACATCCAGCCCGCCTCCTCGACGGACGGCGTCGGCGCGGTGAACTCGATGCCCGAGGGTGCGCGGCTGCGCCTGAAGGCGAACGTCCGCCTGACCTTCACGAAGTGCCCGCAGGTGACGACGCGGACGCGGCAGAACGCGGACGGCACCACGACGGTCATCCGGACGACGCGGTACCCCGACGGCCGGGTCGTGACGACGACGGGCGCCTCCTCGGACTCGACGACCGACTCGACGGGCTCGACCTCCGACACGACGGACGCGACGACCGGCCGCCTGCGCACCCCGCGCTGCTACACCGACCGGACGAACCGGCGGGCGGCCCGCGCCATCTTCAACGCCCTGCGCCGCTACGGCGCGATCCTCGTGGACCGCTCCCGCGTCCCGACGCTCTACGCCAAGCTCAACGCCGACTGGCAGGCCCCCTTGAAGGACCAGAACGGCCGCCTGCTCAACGACAACGGCCGGCCGCTGAGCCGCTTCGTCCGCCGCTTCCCCGACCAGGGGACGCCGCTGCTGCGCGGCAGCGAGGTCCAGCAGCTGCGGATCGACGACTTCGAGGTCGTCCGCACCGGCGGCGTCCTGCGCAACTTCCCGGACCTCAAGACGGTGCAGGCGCAGAACGCGCGTTCGCGCACCGGGGTCGTCCAAGGGCAGACCTTCAGCGGAGGGATCGGCGGATGACCGCGCGACGACTGAGCCTGCTCCTCGCCGGCGGCGTCCTCTCGGCGGCGGTCGCCGGCTGCGGCGTCGACACGGCGGAGGACGGCGCGCCGGCCAAGGCGTCGACGACGGCCGTCTCGACGACGACGACGAAGACGACCGCCAACGGCCGCCCCGTCGCGCCGGCCAAGCCGGCCCGCAAGGTGCTGCCCAAGCGGCCGAACGGCACCGTCGCCCTCGACGTCCAGGACAGCCGCGGCATCACCGCGGTCGCCAGCCGGGTCTTCGGCGGGGCCCGCATCGCGCTGGCCACGACGTCCGAGGACCGCGCCTACGCCGACCTGTGCGCGGGCCGCGTGGACGCGATCGAGACGTCGAACATCCCGTCCGACGCCGACACCGCCGCCTGCAAGGCCAACGGCCTGCAGATCGCCGACCCGATCCAGACGGCCTCCGACGCGATCGTCCTGGCGACGAAGAACGGGTCCGACATCGGCGGGGACTGCATCACGGTCAAGCAGGCCCGCGACATCTACCGCTCCGGCTCGCCGTACACGAACTGGTCGCAGCTCGGCTTCGACGACCTGCGCCTGCGGACCACGGGCCGGGAGGAGGGGTCGACGAACTTCCAGTTCTTCGGCTTCCAGGTCCTCGGCCTCAACAACGCGTCGCTCGCCGACGTGCGCCCGGACTACCGCGTGCACCGCCGCGACCAGCTCGTGCGCGAGGAGGTCATCAATTTCGACCGCATCGCGGCGGCCAACCGCCGCATCCGCCTGCGGGCCGCGGAGCTGCGCTCCTCCTCCCAGCAGTCGCGGCAGGAGTACATCGACGCCGCGATCCGCCAGGCCGACAAGGACGTCCAGGCCGAGATCCGCCGGATCAACGCGGAGAACAAGCGCCTGAAGATCCGCGTCAACGGCCCGCGGCTCATCCGCGACAACCGCCTGAAGGTCGAGCGCGCCAAGCGCGACGCGCGCATCCTGGCCAACGCCCGCTACGAGGCGCTGCTGCAGCGCCGGATCAACGAGTACCGGCGCGGGCAGCTGGCGATCGCCGACGCCCCCGGCGTCGTCGGGCCCTTCCGCTTCAGCTACTACGAGCTCTTCGAGGAGCAGCTGCGTCCGCTGGAGATCGACTTCGGCCTGCCGGAGACCGAGTCCGGTCAGCCGACGCGCTTCGGCGACCTCACGCCGGCCGAGCAGCGCCGCGTCGCGCCGCTGCTGCGTCGCGTCATCGCCCGCAACAACGGCGTGTCGGCGAGTGCGGCGGCGCGGTCCAACGCGACGATCCCGCCCGACACGACGCTCGCCGGCCTGACGACGGCGCAGCTGCCGGCGAAGGACGCCGACGGCAAGGCGATCTTCAACGTGCCCAACTGCGTCTTCCCGGCGCGGACGACGATCACCTCCGGCGCCTACCCGCTGGCCCGCCGCACCTTCGTCGTGACGACGAAGACCGGCCTGCGCCGGCCCGAGGTCGTGGCCTTCCTGAAGTTCTACCTCGAGCAGTCGCAGACCTTCGCCGAGCGCAACGAGCTGCAGCTCGTCCCGATCACGAACCAGCAGCGGTTCGACGGCCTGAAGACGATCGGCGTCACGAACCCGACGCTGCCGGCCGATCCGGTCGCACCCGTCGGGACGACGTCGACGTCGACGGAGCCCGCCACGACGACGACCGTCGGGGGCGAGCCGACGACGCCGGCGACGACCGGGACCACCACCGGGACGACGACCGCGACGACGACGGGCACGACGACCGCCACGACCCCGAGCACGACGACGAGCACGGGCACGACGACGACGCCCGCCGGCACGTCGTCCGGGATCCCGGGCGTCTCCAACCGCGGCGGGTAGGCCGGGTCCGCCGGGCGGCGGACCGGGCCTCAGGCCGGGTCCGCGGCCGAGCCCGACGTCATCGCCGCCGTGATGGCGGCGGCGAGGGCCTGCTGCTCGTGACCCTTGACGACGTGGCCGGCGGCGCCGGCGGCCGCGAGGGCGGCGGCCATCCCCGGGGTCTCCAGGCCGCTGAGCACGACCACCGGCGGGGAGGCCGCGGCGCGCAGGCGGGTGACGATCTCCACGCCGGTGGCGTCGGGCAGGCCGAGGTCGGTGACGATCACGTCGGGCCCGGCGCCCCCGGCCAGCACCGTCAGCGCCTGCGTCAGCGACGGCACGCGGCTGACGTCCACAGCACCGGCGAAGTCCTCGTCCAGCGTCAGCTCGGTGAGCCGCGCGCAGGAGTCGCTGTCCTCGATGAGCAGGACCCGCGGGACGGGCTGTGCGTCACCGGACACGTCGTCCGTCAGCCGGAGGCCTGCAGGACCTGCGCCGCGACGTAGCAGAAGTTGAAGTCGTTCGGGTCGCCCGGCTGGGCGTTGAGCTTCATCTCCGAGGAGAGCGTCAGCGAGGCCGGCGCGGGCCCCGGGCCGCCGTCGCCGCCGATCGGCTCGAGCGAGAGGACGCCGGTGACCATGCCGTTGACCGGCAGCGGGACGACGATCGGGTCGCCCGTCGAGGCCCGGCGCTCGTGCTCGACGCTCGCGCTCTGGAAGCGGTCGGTCGTGACGATCGTCCGCACGTCCGACCGGGTCGGGGTCAGGCGCAGCTCCTGCGTGTCACCGGTGCAGGTGAGGTCCAGGCGGCCGAAGGACGGGACGGACGCGGTCGCGGTGCCGTTCGCGCCGGGGGTGCCCTTCCAGTTGAGCGTCAGCGAGCGGGCGACGTCGGTGGCGGAGGCGCCCGGCGCGCCGGCGGCGCCGGTGGCGCCCTTCGGGCCGGTGGCGCCCTTGGGGCCGCGGGCGCCCGTCTTGCCGCGCAGGCCGCGCTTGACGAGCACGCGGACGGTCGCCTTCTTCTTCTTCGTCGTCGTCGCCTTGGCGGCGGGCTTGCCCTGATCCGCGCCGGCGAACGTCCCGGCCACGGCGATGCCGCCGGCGGCGGCGGCCGTCGCCGCCAGGGCGGTCGCGAGCATGCGACGGTCACGCCGGCGGCGACGCCGGTGCGTGGGCGGCGCGGCGTCCGGGACGGACTCGGGTGAACGGGGCTCAGGGGTCATCGTCAGGTCGCTTCCGTGAAGAACGAGCCCGCCACGTAGCAGCGGGGGTTGCCGTCGTCGAAGCGCCAGTGCCAGCTGACGCGGAACGTCGTGGGGGCGGGGCCGGGGCCACCGATGGCGGTCCGGTTGCCGCGCGAGGAGATGATGCCCATGAAGCTGCCCTGGGCGCGGTAGGTCGGGCCGAAGGCCTTGAGGTTGAAGCCCTCGTTGAACTGCGGGCCGGTGTTGCCCTCGCGCCGGGCGGCGCGCACCGCGATCGGGCTCTCGGCGGCGCGGGCGGGGTCGTCGTAGTACGTGTACGGGCGGTCGTCGGTGCGCAGCGTCCACATCGTCGTGTCGGCCTGCTGGTCGTACGGGCGGAACTCCATCATCTGCTTGCCCGAGTCCGTGACGTTCTCGATGTTCGGCGTGCACGTCACGGTGCCCTGCCCGATCCCGGGGGCGACGAACGTCGCGCTCTCGCGGCCCTGCCAGTTGTTGTTCTGCCAGTTGATCGTGAAGGACGAGGCGATGATCGGCGTGCTGCCGGGACGGCCGGGGTCGCCCGCGTCGCCCGTCGGGCCACGGTCGCCGGTCCGCCCGCGGGGCCCGGGGAAGCCGCGCGGTCCGCGGCTCAGGCGTCTCGTCGTCACGGTCGTCGTGATCGTGCGCGCGGTGGCCGTCACCCTGCCCGTCTTGCCCGTCGATCCCGACCCGGAGCCTGTGTCGAGCGCGGCCGTCGCGGCCGCCGCCGCGCCGAAGCTCGCCACGCAGGCCAGGACAGGGGTGAGGAGGCGGCGGGCGCGCATCAGGGTCACAACACGGTAGTGCGGCGGGGGATGTGGTGCCGCACCCCGATGATCGGCAGGGGTGGCGTTCGGAAACAGGACCCCCGTGCGATGATGACCGGACGATGCCAGTGAACGACACGATCTCCTTCGCCCGCGGCGCTCCGTCGCTCGACATCATCGACATCGAGGGCCTCAAGGCGGCCGCCGCGGCGGCGTTCGACGAGGATGCCGCCGGCACGACCGCGTACGGCACCTCCGTCGGCTACGTCCCGCTGCGCAACTGGCTGGCCGAGCGCCACGGCGTCCAGCCGGAGAACGTGCTCGTGACCAACGGCTCGATGCAGGCGGACGCGTTCCTGTTCGACCAGCTCGTCGCCTCCGGCGACGCGGTCGTCGTCGAGAAGCCGACCTACGACCGCACGCTGCTGTCGCTCAAGGGCCGCGGCGCGGACGTGCGCATGGTCTCCCTCGAGGCCGACGGCATCTCCACGGACGAGCTGCGCGAGCTGCTCGAGTCCGGCGTGCGCCCGACGCTCGCGCACATCATCCCGAACTTCCAGAACCCGGCCGGGTACACGCTGTCGCTCGAGAAGCGCAAGGCGCTGCTCGCGCTGGCCGAGGAGTTCGGCTTCACGATCTTCGAGGACGACCCGTACGTCGCCATCCGCTTCACGGGCGAGCAGCTGCCCACGATGCTGGAACTCGACGAGGGCAAGGGCAACGTCGTCTACGCCTCGTCGTTCTCCAAGACCGTCTGCCCGGGCATCCGCGTCGGGTACCTCGTCGGGGCGGCGGACACGATCAAGGCGATCGCCGGCCGCGCGACGAACACCTACATCTCGCCCAACCAGGTCGCGCAGTCGATCGTCTACCGCTTCTGCGTCGGCGGTGGCCTGGACCGCTCGATCGCGACGGTCAAGGCCGCGCTCGCCGAGCGCGTGGCGACGCTCACCGCGGCGCTGGACCGCGAGCTGCCCGAGGCCGAGTACGTCGCGCCCGAAGGCGGCTACTTCATGTGGGTCACGCTGCCGGAGGGGACGGACGTCGCCGCGCTCTTCGACGCGGCGGGCGAGCACGGGGTGACGTTCGTGAGGGGCACCGACTTCCTGCTCGAGGGCGGGCAGAACACGCTGCGTCTGGCGTACTCCGGCACGCCGCCGGCGCAGGTGGACGAGGGCATCAAGCGCCTCGCGGCGGCCTACCGGTCGCTGTAGGCCGGCTGTCTGGGGCGGGGCGGGGTGGTCCCCGTCGCTCCGCTCCGCTCGTCCCTCGCTCCGCGGGACGCCGCTGACGGGGACCACCCCACCCCGCCCTGAGGACGCCTCGCAGCGTCCGCCGGCCTTGCTCGGGAGCGGGCCGGTTCGGCTAGCCGGTGCGCGTCGACGCCTGCGCGGAGGTCCTGATCTGCGCGACCCGCCCAGCGCCGGAGGCGCGGGCCGACCAGACGATCGTCGGCGCGCCGCCGTCCGGGGCAAAGCCCGCGTCGGGGATCCGAGCCGACGGCAGCGCGCTCACCGTCTCGGCCGCCCCGAAGGCCTGGCCGGCCGTGGCGAGGCTCGCGACGACGGTCCCTTCACCGCCGTCGCCGGCGGGCGGGACGGCCTCGACCCAGGTCACCAGGCGCCGACCGCGGTCGGCGGCGACGCTCGGGTCGGTCGACCGGACGCCCGCCGTCGAGAGGTCTTGGACGTCGCCGAAGACGGCCGCGGCGTCCGTCGACGCCACGCGGACGCGCTGCAGGCCCGCGAAGAGGCCGCTCCAGGCGAACGTCGCCGCCTCGCCGTCGACGGCCAGGTCCACGCCGGCCTGCCGGGCGCCGGCGGCCCGCTCCTCCAGCAGCTGCGCCGGGCGGAACGTCGTCGCGCCGACCGGCCTGACCGCGACCTCGGCGGTGAACGGGCCGGGGCCGCCGCCCTCGGTGAGCAGCTGGGCCGTCCAGCCGACGTAGGCACGCCCGCGCGCGGTGAGCGCGGTGCGCAGGGTCGCGTCGTACGCCGGCGCGGAGCGGATCGTCTGCGTCGCCCCGAAGGACCGGGCGCCCGCGCGGCGCGTCCGGGTGCGGATCGTCCCGCGCGCGTCCCAGGCGACGAGGACGTCGCCGCGCGGCGACACGGCCACGGCCACGGACCGCACGCGGCCGGTCGCCAGCAGCACCGGGGCCGCGAAGGATCCGCCCGGGCGGCGCAGCGACACCCACACGCGGTCGTTCGTCACGCCGCGGTCCTGCCACCAGGCGATCGCGGCGTCCCCGGCGGCGTCGGCGGCGATCAGCGGGACGCGCGCGCCGTCCTGCACCGCGAGCGTCCGCGCGCTGCCGACGTGCCCGGTGTCGTCACCGAACGCCGCGGCGACGCGGAAGCGCCGCTGCATGGCGTCCTCCGGACGCCACGTCGCGACGATCGTCCGGGTGGACGCGTACGCGACGGGGCCCGCGACGACGGTCTGCCGCTGGGCCTGGGTGCGGGCGCCGGCGAGCGCGCGCTCGGGGCCGAACGCCGCCGCGCCCGCCGGGCGGGCGGCCGTGTCGACGCCGCCGAGGCCACTCGTGCCGACGCCGTCCTGCCACCCCCAGGTGCTCAGCGCGGTCCCGCGACCGGAGAACGTCAGCCGCACGGCGTCCACGAACGTGTGCGGACGGGCCAGGTCCTGGGGGACCGACCAGGGCGCGGCGGCCTGGACCGGCGGGGCGAGCGCCAGGCCGGCGAGGAGGCCGACGAGCAGGACGGAACGGCGCATGCCCCGAGAACGCGCCCGGGGCCCCGAACGTTGCGCTCGTCGCCCGCCCGTCGGTCAGCGGCGCAGCGTGAGCGTCAGCGTCTTCGTCGCGGTGCCCCTGCCCGCCTTGGCGGTGATCGTGACCCGGATCGTCAGCTTGCGCTTCGTCCGCAGCGTCCTGGCGGCCTTCCGGCTGAGCTTCACCTTCAGGACGGTCGTCCGGCCCGCCTTCGTCGTGATCCGCGTCGCGCCCGCGCCGACCTTGCCTGCCTTGACAGCGATCCTCGTGACGCAGCTCACCGTGCCGGCGGGGCAGGCGACCTGCTGGCCGAGGCTGAGCGTCGTGACACCCCTGACCGTCTTGACCGCCGGCTTGCCGCGCTTGGCGAACGTCGGCTTCTTGGTGGCCGCCGGCGGGACGACCACCGGCGGCGGCGGGGCGACCACCGGGGGCGTGTACGTCACGGAAGCGGTCTTCGTGTCGGTGTTGCCGGCGGCGTCCGCCGCGACGACCGTGATCGTGTTCACCCCGGGGGTCAGGGTGAGGGCGCGGCTGAACGCCGAACCGGACAGGGTGGCCGCGCCGCCGGCGACGCTCACCGACGCGACGCCGACCGCGTCGGTGGCGGTGCCCGTCACCGTGAGGGCCGCGGTGGTCACCGTCGCCGGGAGGGCGTCGAGCGCCACCGTCGGGCCCTCGATGAGGTCGCGGGCCCGGGTGGTGGCCGCGTCGAGCGCCGTGTCGCTGTCGCTGATGACGTAGATCCGCTTGACCGTCGCCGCGCCGGTGGCCGGGACGGCGATGAGGTGCCGCGCGATGAACCCGCTCGTGGAGCCGGAGAAGAGCGCCTGGGAGGGGGCCGGGAGCATCGTCACCGTGCCGGCGGGGTTGTCGAGGCCCGTGGCGGCCGTGCGGTTGGACTTCAGGCCGACCGTCGTGATGCCCGTGAACCCGCTCCGGGTCGTCATCGCGGCCCCGGCCGGGCCGTAGTCGGCGTCGCCCGGGAAGCGCAGGCCGTTGAGGTTGCCGTTGGACTGCGGGTACTCGTCCATGTCGACGTCGACCGCGTGGGCCTGGCCGTCGGTGGAGCGCCACTCGTCGGTGATGCGCACGCGCCGGCCGCCCTCGTCCTCGACGATCGTGCGCTTCACGGCGACGCCGCCGGCGGTGTACGTCCCGCAGTTCTCGGGGGCCGGCGGGAAGGCGCCGCAGCGCGTGGTCGGCTCGTCGGTCGTGATCGTCACGTCACCCGTCGCCGGGTCCTGCGTGGCCGCGACCGTCATGGCGGGCATCCCCGCGGGGCCGCCGCTGAGGATGTTCCGGGCCGCGGTCGGGAAGTACGTCCCCACGCCGTCGACCTTCAGGTAGGGACGGGCGGCGCCCTCGGCGTTGTGCTGCTGGTAGGCCGCCGCGTTGTCGTACCAGAGGTACTTCGAGCCGAGGGTGCCGTCCTCGGCCACGAGCTTCGTGTCGCACAGCCCGCAGGAGGAGATCGAGTCGTAGTCGTTGAAGACGCCCGGGCGCCCGGACTCCCAGTAGAAGTCGTAGAGCGTGCCGGTGTTGGCCCCCGCCGTGTAGCGGCTGCGGTCCAGGGCCCCGGCGAAGACGACGGGGCCGGTGAACGGCGTCAGGTCCACGGTGCCCGCGTCGGCCGCGCTCGGGACGACCGCCATGCGGCAGCGGGAGCCGGCGATCTGATCGACCCCGTAGTTCAAGGTCCACGCCCCGCCCGCGCCGACCGTCGTCGCCGGCAGCACCTTCACCGAGCCCGGCCCCCGCCGGCAGATGAGCTTCACCGCGTCACCCGGCGCGCCGTCCGAGGTCCCCGAAACCGTGCGCTGGTTGACCGGGTCGGTGCTCGGCAGGGTGTAGTCCCCCGCGTCGTAGAGCTTGATCGGCGACGTGATCGCCGTCGTCGTCACCGCCGCCTTGGCGGTGGCGGGGACGGCGAGGAGGACGGCGATGAGCAGAAGCGGTCGGATGGCGCGCGGCAACATGTCCGCGATCTAACCATGCAGGACCCCGTCGGCAGTCGAAAACGAGACAGATGTGAGACGCCGCGGCGCGCGGCGCCCGGGACGGCGTCCCTAGCGCCCGTAGCGCTCCTTGCCCAGCACGAGCGCCTCGGGCAGCGTGACGCGCTGCGGCGGCGAGGGATCGGCGAGGACCGACACGGTCGCCCCCACGGACGGCGTGACCGCGCAGCGGCGGCCGTCGGCCGTCTCGAGCGCGACCTCGTCCTCGTCCGTCTGCACGAGCGTCCCCTGCAGCCCCGGCTCCAGGCCGCTGGCCTTGAGGTAGTGCAGCAGGTCCTCGGCCTCGTTCTCGAAGCGCAGGACGGTGACCTTCGCGCCGACCTCGACGTCCGCCAGCGGGACGCCCTCGATGCGCGTGCCGACCTCGATCGGGTGGCCGTGCGGGCAGGTCTTCGCGTCGCCGATCGCCTCCCGCATGTACGTCGCGAAGCGGGGGGACATCGCGTGCTCCAGGCGCTCGGCCTCCTCGTGCACCTCGTCCCACGGCACCCCGACGACGTCGGTGAGGTAGCGCTCGATGAGCCGGTGCTTGCTGACGATGTCCGTCGCGTGCTCCAGGCCGCGCTCGGTGAACGAGATCGCCTTGCTCGGGCTGCGCGTGATGTAGCCGTCACGCTCGAGGCGGCCGACCATCTCGTGGACCGTCGGGGCCGACAGCTGCATCGCGCGCGCGATGTTCGCCCCGGTCATCGGGAGCCCGACCTCCGACAGCCAGAACAGCGTCTGCAGGTATTCCTCTTCGGCGACGGTGACGGTGTCGGAGCTCACGCCGACCATGGTAACGGCGGCGGGTAGGGTCCCCAACATGGAGATCGGAACGGGCACGCGGGCATTGATCACGGGCGCCTCGCGCGGAATCGGGCGGGCGCTGGCAGAGGATCTGGCGGCCCGCGGCGCGACGCTCGGCCTCGCGGCGCGCAACACGCAGGAGCTCCAGGAGCTGGCCGATTCGCTGCCCGGCACCCACCACGTCCTGCGCTGCGACGTGGGGGACGAGGCGAGCATCCGCGAGGCCGTCGCCGCCTTCGCCGCCGCGGCCGGCGGCATCGATCTGCTCGTGGCCAACGCGGGCATCACGCACTACGGGCCCTTCCGCCACCAGACCGCCGAGCAGGTGCGCCAGATGACCGACGTCAACTGGTACGGGACGGTCTTCACCGTCCACGCCGGGCTGCCGGTCCTGCTCGACCAGGCCGCCGGTCACATCGTCATCGTCTCCTCCGGCGCGGGGCTGCGCTCGTTCCCGTGGGCCGCGGTCTACGGCGCGACGAAGGCCGCCCAGCGGATGTTCGGCGAGGCGCTGCGGCACGAGCTCAGCGGGACGGGCGTCGGGCTGACCGTCGTCTACCCCGGCGAGATCGCCACCTCGCTGCACGACCACGAGAAGGACCGCATGCCCGACTGGTACCGCGGCGGCCCGGACGCGGCGCCGGCCTCCGCGCTGGCGACGAAGATCGTCGAGGCCGTCCAGAAGGACAAGCGCGCGGTGCACTTCCCGCCGCTCGTGCGGGTCCTCGGCGCCCTGCACGGGCTGTCGCCGCAGCTGTCGGACCGCTTCCTGCGGGTTCTGCGGGGCGGGGCGGCCGCCCCGCGCGTGGACTGACCGGCCTCAGGCGCCGCCGCGGGCCTCGCGCTGGCGCGGGACGTTGCCCGTCTCGAGCTCGCGCACGCGGATCTCCATGCGCTCACGGGCGAGCTCCATGAGCGCCCGTGTGGCCGCCGACAGCGGGGCTCCGCGCCGCCAGATGAAGGCGAACGTGTCGTACAGCGGCGGGGACATCGGCGTCCACCCGAGCGCGTCGGGCAGGCGGTCGCCCATGCCGGCCAGCCACGCCCGCGAGGTGATCGTGTCCCCGAAGCCGCGCGCCGCGAGCTCGACGGCCGCCTCGGGGTCCTCGACGTCGATGACGGGCTCGATCCGGACGCCGGCCGCCTGGGCGAGCTCGGCGAGCTGGCGGCGGACGGGGTCCTCGTTGCCGAAGGTCGCGTCGGGCAGGATGAGGTCCGCCGACGCGACGGCGGCGATCGTCGCCCGGCGGGCCAGGCGCTCGGTCGAGAGCGACGCGTAGACGATCTCGTCCCGGGTGATGGGGCGGACCTCGAGCCCGCGGTCGTCGACGGGCAGGGCGACCATGCCGGCCTCCAGCTCCCCGGACCGCACGGCCTCGGCGGTCTCGGAGGAGTTCTGCCCGATGAGGCGCAGGCGGACGTTCGGGTGCCGGCGGCGGAAGTCGGCGGCGAGGTCCGTCCCCAGGAAGTAGCGAGCCGAGCCGAAGGTGCCGAAGACGGCCGTCCCCCCGGTGAGGTCACGGACCGCGCCGACCGAGGCCTTCGCGGCGTCGGCCGCGTCGAGCACGAGCGTCGCGTGCTCCTGCAGCGTCGTCCCGGCCTCGGTGATGACCAGGCCGCGGCCGACCCGCCGGAAGAGCTGGACGCCGAGCTCGGCCTCGAGGCGCCGCACCTGCTCCGAGAGCGAGGGCTGCGCCATGTGCAGGTGCTCGGCCGCGGCGCTGAACGAGCCGTGCTCGATCGTCGCCAGGAAGTATTCGAGCTGCGCCAACGTCAAGGGTGAGCCTTCCGATCGTCAAGTCAACAAAGGCTACCGCGATGGGAACGTGTGGTCGATCATGTCGGACATGATCACCCTCGCTTCCCTCATCATCACGCCGATCGTCTTCGGCCTGGCCTCCGCCAAGTTCGGCGAGGACAGCCGTCGCGACGAGCGCAACTGGTAGTCCCGTCCCGCCTGTCCCCCGACCGGCGCCCCCTCACTCCCACCCCTCGCACCACCGGACGTTCGCCATGGACCCGCGCGGCACCACCCTCGTCATCATCTCGGCCGGCAGCTTCGCGCTGATGTCGATCCTCGCCAAGGACACCGGCGCCACGAGTGCCGGCGTGTCCACGGTCCTGGCCGCCCGCTTCCTCATCGCCGCCCTCCTGTTCTGGGGCGTTGCGGTCGCCCGCGGCGTGCGCCCCCGCACGCTGGACCGCCGGCAGGTCCTCGCGGTCCTCGCCCTCGGCGGCGCCGTCTACGCCGTGGAGTCGGCCCTGTACTTCAGCGCCCTGACCCACATCGACGCGTCGATCGCGTCGCTGCTGCTGTGCACCTACCCGGCGCTCGTCCTGCTGTTCGCCGTCCTCCTGCGGCGCGAGTCCGCGGACGCCCGCCGGGTCGGGGCGCTCGTCCTGGCCGTCGGCGGCGCGGTCCTCGTGCTCTCCGGCGGGGCCGGCGGGCACCTGGACGGGATCGGGATCGGACTCACCCTCGGCTCGACGATCGGCTACGCGCTCTACGTGACGCTCGCCGACTCCGTCGCGGGTGACCTTGACCCGATCACGTTCGGCGCCCTGCTGTGCACGGGCGCGGGCCTGACGCTGGCGATCGGCGGCGCGGCCGGCGGGCGGCTGCACCCGGCCGGCCTCGCCGACCCCACGGTCCTGACCGACGTCGTCCTGATGGCGACGGTCAGCACCGTCCTGGCCGTCACCGCGTTCTTCGCGGGCATGCGCCGGATCGGCGCCAGCGGCGCGTCGATCATCGCGGGCATCGAGCCGTTCTTCACCGTCGTGCTCGCGGCCGCGCTGCTGGGGGAGACGCTCACGCCGCGGCAGGTGCTCGGCGGCCTGGTCGTCCTGTCGGCGGTCTTCCTCGTCCGGACGCCGAAGGTCACCGTTAGCCTCCCGGGGGATGGCGCTCCCGCTGACCCCGCCCCTGCTGCCCCAGCTCGCGCGCTCGCGCTCGAGCCTGCCTGCTGACGAGGACACCTGGGCCTACGAGCCCAAGTGGGACGGCTTCCGCTGCATCGCCTTCGTCGACGGGGACGAGGCGTACCTGCAGTCGCGCAGCGGCAAGCCGCTCGTCCGCTACTTCCCGGAGCTGCGCTTCCCGCCGGGGCGGTACGTCGTCGACGGGGAGATCGTCATCTTCAACGCCGAGGGCGGCACGGAGTTCGACCTCCTGGGCCAGCGCATCCACCCGGCCGCCTCACGCGTGGAGCGCCTGGCCGAGGAGACGCCGGCGACCTTCGTCGCCTTCGACCTGCTCGCGCGCGAGGACGAGGTGCTGCTCGAGCGGCCCTACCTCGAGCGGCGCGCCGCGCTGGAGGCCCTGATCGAGGCCCCGCTGCAGCTCACGCCGATGGTGCTGACCGCGGCCGAGGCCGAGCCCTGGCTCCACAGCACCGAAGGCGTCATCGCGAAGGAGCGCGCGGCCGCCTACCTGCCCGGCGAGCGCAAGGGCATGGCGAAGGTCAAGCGCCTGCGGACGATCGACGCGGTCGTCTCGGGCTGGCGCCCGGGCAAGGAGGAGGGGACGCTCGGCGCGCTCATCCTCGGCCTCTACACGCCGGACGGTGACCTGCGGATCGTCGGGCACTCCTCCGGCTTCACCGCCAAGCGCAAGCGCGAGCTGCCGGGCGAGCTGGCCGCGTACGAGACCGGCGAGCGCGGGACGGGCGAGGCGTCGCGGTGGAAGTCCGAGAAGGAGCTCGAGTGGATCGCCCTGCGGCCGGAGCTCGTCGTGGAGATCACCTTCGACCAGGTCAGCGACGGGCGCATCCGCCACGGCGCGAAGGTCGTGCGCTGGCGGGAGGACAAGGCGCCACGGGAGTGCACGATCGATCAGCTGGATGGCTGACGACGCCGTCCGCGAGGCGGTGTGGCGCTACGCCGGTGGCGCCTTTCCGATGGACGACGAGCAGGCCCCGGAGATCCCGTGGTACGTCGCGCCCCAGCGGGCGATCTTCGAGCTCGACGAGGCCTCACGGGACGCGCTGCGCCGCAAGGTCCGGCGGGACGTGCGCGCCTGCGAGGCGTTCACGCTCGTCGTCGACCGTGACTACGCGCGCGTGCTCGAGCTCTGCGCGCGGCCGCCCGCCGGCGACGGCGTGTGGATCACCCCGCGCCTGGCGGCGCTCTACCGCCGTCTGCACGCGGCCGGGGTCGCGCACTCGTTCGAGCTGTGGACGCCCGAGGGCGAGCTGGCCGCCGGCATCCTCGGGGTCGTGCTCGGGCGCGCGGCGATGCTCGAGTCCATGCGCCGCACGCGGCCGTCGGCCGGCAACGCCCTGCTCGTCCGGACGCTCGACCACCTCGTCGCCGTCGGGATCGAGCTGTGCGACATCCAGCTGCCCACGCCGCACACCGAGCGCCTCGGGTGCGTTCTCATCGCGCAGGCCGAATACGAGCGGCGCCTGCAGCAGGCGCTGAGGGGGGCCGGATGACGGGGTCGCCGCGCCGCCCGTGCCTCGTCGCCCCCGACAGCTTCAAGGGGACCTTCACCGCCGCGCAGGTCGCCGCCGCGCTCGGGCGCGGGCTCGAGGCGGCCGGTGAGCCGCCGCCGGACCTGTGCCCGGTCGCCGACGGCGGGGAGGGGACGCTCTCGGTGCTGCTCACCGCGCTCGGCGGCCAGACCGGTGGCGCGCGCGTCAGCGGGCCGCTCGGCGACCCGGTCCACGCGGGCTTCGCCGTGATCGAGGACGGCGGCACGGCGATCGTCGAGGTGGCGGGCGCCAGCGGGCTCGGCCTCGTGCCCGACGACCGCCGCGGCCCGGCCGCCGCGTGGGCGGCGAGCTCGCGCGGCACCGGGGAGCTCATCGTCGCCGCGGCGCGCACCGGCGCGCAGGTCGTCCTCGTCGCCGCCGGCGGCAGCGCGACGACCGACGGCGGGGCCGGCGCGATCGCCGCGATCCAGGAGGCCGGCGACCTGGGCGGCGCGACGCTCGTCGTGCTCTGCGACGTGCGCACGCCGTTCGAGGACGCCGCGCGCGTCTTCGGGCCGCAGAAGGGCGCGGACGACGGCACGGTCGCGCGCCAGCAGCAGCGGCTGCACGCGCAGGCGGGCGCGCGGCCGCGGGCTCCGCGCGGCGTGCCCGGGACCGGCGCGGCCGGCGGCCGGGGCCGGGGGCCTGTGGGCGGCGTGCGGGGCCCGGCTGCAGGCGGGCGCCCCGTTCGTCCTGGACGCGGTCGACTTCGACGAGCGCCTGCGCGCCGCCCACGCGGTCGTCGTCGGCGAAGGACGGCTGGACGACCAGAGCCGGCAGGGGAAGATCGTCGGCGAGATCGCCCGGCGCGCATGGGACGCGGGTGTGCCCTGCCACGCGATCGTGGGGCAGGACGCGCGCGACGGTCCCGGGGCGGGCGCGCTCACGCTCGCGTCGGTGCGCACGGCGACGTCGCTGCACGAGCTGACGGCGGCCGCCCGGGCCCTCGTGACGGACCTCTGACGTTCCCCGCGCGGCGGGCATGACGACCGTTTTGGCCGGGGTCGCCCGGGTAGCCCGACACCACCGCAAACGACACGCAAGGGAGCAACGAATGCCCACCATGCAAGACGTTCAGCAGTGGACCGACCACGACGTCCGCGGTCACGACGGGGAGAAGATCGGGAAGATCGACCACCTCTACGTCGACCAGCAGACCGGCGAGCCGACCTTCGCCGCCGTGACGACCGGGCTCTTCGGCCTGCGCCACTCGCTCGTCCCGATCGACCAGGCGTCCTTCGCCGAGGACCACGTCACCGTGCCCTACGACAAGGCGACGGTGAAGGACGCGCCGAACGTCGAAGCCGACGGCGAGCTCAGCGAGGCCGAGGAGGAGCGGCTCTACCAGCACTATGGCCTCGGCGCCGGGACGACCGGGACGACCGGGACGGCCGGGACCACCGGCACCGCCGGTCTCGCGGAGGCCGAAGCCCGCGGCGGCACCGTCGGGCACGACACCTCGGGGCCGACGACCGACGACGCGATGACGCGCTCGGAGGAGGAGCTCCACGTCGGGACCGAGCAGCGCGAGACGGGCCGTGCCCGCCTGCGCAAGTACGTCGTCACCGAGAACGTGACGCAGACCGTGCCCGTGACCCACGAGGAGGTCCGCGTCGAGCGTGAGCCGATCACGGACGCGAACGTCGGCCGCGCGACGGACGGCCCGGACCTCTCCTCCGAGGAGCACGAGGTGACGCTCCACGCCGAGGCGCCGGTCGTCGACAAGCGCGTCGTGCCGACGGAGCGCGTGCGGGCCGAGGTCGAAACCGTCACCGACGAGGTGCAGGTCGACGAGGAGCTCCGCAAGGAGCGCATCGACGTCGAGGGCGACGCCCGGGGCGAGGGTCGCCTCTAGCCCAGGGCGACGACCGCGGCCGGGCCGATCGGCTGATCGGCCCGCCGCACCGTGACCGGCGGCGTGCCGCCGGCCGCCACCCCGGGGCCCAGGCACCAGCGGCGGTCGGCGGGCGGGGCCGCCAGCTCGCGGTCGATCGCCTCGGCCGCCAGCGCCGTCGCGAACAGGTGACCCTGGCCGAAGCCGCAGTGCATGCGCCGCAGCTGCGCGAGCTGGGCGTGGTCCTCGATCCCCTCGGCGATGACCTCGAGCCCGAGGTTGCGCCCGAGCTCGACGATCGCCGTCGCCAGCGCGTCGTCGCCGCCACCGTCGGTCAGCCCGTCGACGAACGGCTTGGCCATCTTCAGCACGTCGATGGGGAACGCCCGCAGATAGCGCAGTGAGGAGTACCCCGTCCCGAAGTCGTCGATCGCCAGGCCGACGCCGAGGGCGCGGACGGCCTCCAGCGCGGCGCGCGCGGTCGGGATGTCCTGCATGAGCGTCGTCTCCGTCAGCTCGAGCATCAGGTGCTGCGCCGGAAGGCCGGTGGCGTCGAGCGCCTCCTGCACGACGACGTCCAGGCCGTTGCCCGCGAGCTGCCGGCCCGAGACGTTGACCGTCATCGTGTCCAGCCCGGCGGCCGGGTAGCGCTCCTGCCAGCGCCGCAGCTGCGCGCACGCCTCGTGCAGGACGAAGCGGTCGATCTGCTCGATGCGCCCGGTCTCCTCGGCGAGCGGGACGAAGTCGGCCGGGAGCACGAGGCCCCGCTCCGGATGGCGCCAGCGCACGAGCGCCTCGAAGCCGACGATCCGCGCGCCGCGCAGCTCGACGAGCGGCTGGTAGTGGACCTGCAGCTCCCCGCGGTCCAGGGCGTGCTGCAGGTCGCCCTCGAGCTCCAGCCGCGCCACGGCGTCCGCCTGCATCGTGTGGACGTAGAGCGCGTGGCGTCCGCGACCGGCGCCCTTGGCCTGGTACATCGCGACGTCGGCCGCCCGCAGCAGGTCCCCGCCGCTGTCGTGGTGCAGGGCGATCCCGACGGACGCGGAGGCGAAGATCTGCCGCCCGTGGACGACGATCGGCGCCCGCAGCGCGGCGAGCAGGCGCTCGGCGATCGCCACCGCCGTCGCGGGATCCGTGACCCCTTCCAGCAGGACCGCGAACTCGTCGCCGCCCAGGCGCGCGGCGGTGTCCCCGGGGCGCACACACGCCGTCAGCCGCGCGGCGACGGCCCGCAGCAGCTCGTCCCCGGCGGGGTGCCCGAGGCTGTCGTTGACGGTCTTGAAGTCGTCCAGGTCGCAGAAGAGGACCGCCGGGCCCGCCTCACTGCGCGTCGCCCGGCCCAGGGCATGCTGCAGACGGTCGAGGAAGAGCGTCCGGTTCGGCAGGCCGGTGAGCGGGTCGTGGAAGGCGAGCTGGGTGATCTCGGCCACCGTGCGCGCGTCGTTGAGGGCGAAGCTCACGTGTTCGGCGAAGACGACGAGCGCCTCGCGCTCGGGCGGGGTGTAGCGGCGCCCCGGCCGGTAGCTGGAGACGATCAGCGACCCGACGGCCCGCCCCTCGTCGGTCACCGGCGCGGCCATCGCGGCCTCCAGCCGCCGCTCGACGAAGACCGGCTGGGCGTCGTCGTACTGGGCGTAGGGCTGGGCGACGACGAGGCGTGCCTCGCCCACCGCGCGCCCGGCGACCCCGACGCCCACCGCACGGCGCCGGATGACGGGCACGAGCTCGGGGTCCCACCCGCGGTGGGCGGCGAGGACGAGCTCGCCGTCGTCGTCGGGATCGAGGAGGTAGAGCGCGATCTGCTGCTCGCCCAGGACGTCCTCGGCGACCTGCACGACGCAGTCCAGGACGCTCTGCAGGGGGGCCCGGCGCGCGATGGCGTGCTGGATCTCGCTGATGCCGCTGAGCAGCCGGCGGTGGCGGCGGACGGCGTCCCTCAAGGCATCCAACTCGGGGGCGGCGTCTGCCCCCGGGGGCACCGGTGACGCGCCCGCGTCTGCGCTG
Organism: uncultured Conexibacter sp.; assembly: GCA_964600395.1. GTDB lineage: Bacteria > Actinomycetota > Thermoleophilia > Solirubrobacterales > Solirubrobacteraceae > Paraconexibacter. Next base: position 6,136 of record CAZRLR010000013.1, on the reverse strand, counting down.
CGGTGGGCCATCCCCCGCTAGGTCGGCGTCCTCCCCCGATCCCTTGAGACAAAGCATGTCGATTCCCGACTCAAAGCTCCCTGGTTGCGACCGTCGGCGGTCCGTCCGTCGCCCGGGCCCGGCGGACAGTACGCTCGCGTCGGATGTCCGAACGCCCCCGTCCACAGCTGCCCTCCCCGTTGCGGGGCGTGAACTTCGCCACGCCGTTCGGGCGCCGCGCCGTCGTCGTCGGCGCCGGCTCCTTCGGCACGGCGGTCGCGGTGCTCCTGGCGCGCGGTGGCCTGCGCACGACGCTGCAGGCCCGGACCGTCGAGCAGGCCCAGCGCCTCACCGAGGATCGCGAGAACGCGGTCTACCTCCCCGGCGTCGAGTTCCCCCGGGAGCTGCGCATCGGTCACATCGGCGACGGCCTCGCCCGCGCGGACTACGTCTTCCTCGGCGTCCCCTCGCGCGGGCTGCACGAGGTCATCGACGGCCTCATGGCCGCCGGGCTGCCGCCGAAGGCCAAGCTCGTGTCGCTCGCCAAGGGCCTCGTCCCGCCGGAGGGCATCGCGCCGACGATCATGCTCACCGCGGCCTTCGGCGCCGCCCGCGTCGGGTGCATCGGCGGCCCCGCGCACGCCCGCGAGATGGTGCACGAGGGTGCCGGGCTCGTCGCGGCGTCGGCCGACGAGGAGCTCGCGCACGCGCTCGCGCAGGTCTTCATCAGCGCGGGCGTGGTCTGCGAGGAGTCCAACGACCCGGTCGGGGTCGAGCTCGCCGGGGCGGCGAAGAACGCGGCCGCGCTGGCGGCCGGCGCGACCGAGCGCCACGGCCTGAACGCGGCGGGCGCCGCGGCCGGGCACATCTTCGCCGAGGTCTGGCGCTTCGCCGCCGTGCAGGACCCGCCGGCGCAGGCCGAGTCGATGATCGGCCTGGCGGGGACGGGGGACCTCGTCGCCACGGCGCTCGCGCCGCAGTCGCGCAACCGTCGGGCCGGCGAGCTGCTCGGGGACGGCGTGGCGGCCGTCGACATCCCCGCTCGGATCGGTCAGGCCGTCGAGGCGCTGGAATCGGTCCCGCTGCTCGCCCGTGCGCTCGAGCGGGCGGGCGTCGACGCGCCCGTGACGAAGGGGCTGGCCGCGCTCATCGCCGGCGAGCTGCCGCTGGAGGGCTGGGTCGGGCTCGTGCGCACGACGGTCCCGCCGCCGGCGCGCTTCCGCCGGCACCCGGCGGACGGCACGCCGCGGGCCGGCTGGTGGGCGCGCGTGAAGGCCCGCTGGGCGGCGTGGCGCGAGCGTCGCCGCGCACCACGTGCCCTCGACGCGCCGGTCGAATGACGCCGGCGCCACCCGTCTCGCTCGGCTTCCGCACGGACATCATGCTGCTCGCCCTGGGCGGGTCGCAGGTCGGCGAGCAGGACGGTCTGACGGTGGTCCGCACCCCGGCCGTCCCGGACTTCTGGTGGGGCAACTTCGTGCTCGCCCCCGACGCGGCGCGCGTGGACGACGCGATCGCCGCCCACGCCGCCGCCTTTCCCGCGGCGGACTTCACGTCGGTCGGGATCGACGGCACCGATCCGGTCCCCGGCGTGGAGGCGTTGGCCGCCGCCCGCGGCATGACGCACGAGGCGATCACGATGCTCAGCGCGATGGCGCTCGTCCCACCGGCGAGGCCGAACACCGACGCGAGCGTCCGTCGCCTGGACGGGGACGAGGACTTCGCCCAGTGCGTCGAGCTGCAGCACGTCAACGCGCCAGAGGACGGCCGCGCCTACACCGAGCGGCGGGTGGCCGGCTACCGGCGCCTGCAGGACGGCGGGCACGGCGCGTGGTTCGGCGCCTTCCTCGACGGGACGCTGCGCGCCGGCCTGGGCGTCTTCACCGACGGCTCGGGCGTCGCGCGCTTCCAGGCCGTCGACACCCACCCGGACTTCCGCGGTCGCGGGCTGGCCGGGACGCTCGTCCACCACGCCGGGACCGAGGCGCTGCGGTGGCCCGGCGTCCGGACGCTCGTCATCGGCGCGGACCCGGAGTACCACGCGATCCGCATCTACCGGGCCGTCGGCTTCGACGGCACCGAGACCCAGACGCAGCTCATCCGCCGCCCGCCGGGGCGCTGAGTCCCCGGCCGGCCCAGCCGGCTCAGCCGGTGCCGCTGGCGACGCGCTCGAGGTGCACGAGGTAGACCAGCGC
>CAZRLR010000013.1:0-3952 GCA_964600395.1 uncultured Conexibacter sp. | reverse complement strand
GGCGGCGCGGGGGGCGCGGCGCTGGCGGTCCCCGTGGTCTCCGCCCGCGACCCCCACGACGATGAGCGTCAGGACGAACTTCCAGCCGTAGCTGCGAAACCACTCCTTCACGCCGGTCCTCCTCGCTGCGCGAGCGTCGTGACGACCGCCTCGTAGACGCCTGCGCCGTGGCCGGCCTCCGTCACGCGGACGTTCGGGCTGCCGCCGATCGCGGCGCGGATGGACGGGTCGTGCTCGATCGCGTTGGCCATGAGCCAGAACGTCCCGACCGCGGCGGCCATCTGCAGGTCCTCGCGCGAGTCGCCACAGGCGATCGTCTGCGCGGGGTCGTAGGCGCGGGCGCGCTGGTGGAAGCGCACGCCGCCGGCCTTGGAGACCGTCGCGGGGACGAGGTGGTAGGCGCGCACCTGCTCCAGGTCGGCGAGCGCCGGCGAGCGCCGGTGCACGCCGCCGTTGTCGATGAGGTGCAGCGTCCCGAAGCCGGCGTCGGCCAGCAGGGTGTTCGCCTCGTCCGTGTCGACGAGGCCGCGCAGCAGGTGGCTGACCTGGCGCCCGGCCGCCCACGGATCGTGGACCTCCAGGCGCCCGGCGAAGTGCTCCAGCAGCAGGCGCGGCGCCCCGGCGTCGTCGATCTGCCGGTGGATCGTGCGGTCCCCCTGCGGCTGCCAGTCGCCGGTGAGCCAGTGCACCTCGCCGTCGAGCAGCACGCCCGCACCGGCCTCGAAGACGGCCGCGGTCTGGCCGAGCAGCCGCGCGAGCTCGGCGATGGTGTCCCGCCGGCGGCCGGTGACGACGCACAGCTCGACCCCGGCGCGGGCGCACGCCTCGACGGCGCGCGGGCCGAGGAGGCTCGGCCGCTTGTCCCCGCCGAGGAAGAGATTCCCGCCAGGTCCGAGAAGCGTTCCGTCCAGGTCGGCGTAGAGACAGCGCAGCACGTGATCCGGAGGCTATCGTCGTCGGGCCTCATGGCGACCGTCCCGACCACCCCCTCCGCGCTCGGCCCGGACCCCGACGATCCGTGGCACGCGCTCCTGGAGGTCGGGCGCTCGGACGAGCGCCTCGTGCGCGAGTCGCTGCAGCGCCCGCGGGACGCGCGGACCGTCCCGATCCCGGACGACCTGCACCCGCTCGTCGCCGACGCGCTGCGTCGCCGCGACATCCACCGGCTCTACACGCACCAGGCGCAGGCGCTGGAGGCCGCGTGGGAGGGGCCGACGATCGTCACGACCGGCACCGCGTCGGGCAAGTCCCTCTGCTTCACGCTGCCGACGCTCGACGTCCTCTGCCGGGATCCCAAGGCCCGGGCGATCTACCTCTACCCGACGAAGGCGCTCTCGCAGGACCAGGCGCGCTCGATCAACGCCTTCGGCCTGCACCAGCAGGTGCGCCCGGCGATCTACGACGGCGACACCCGGCAGGAGGACCGGCGCGCGATCCGCAAGCGCGCCAACCTCATCCTCACGAACCCGGACATGCTGCACATGGGCGTGCTGCCCCACCACCGGCTGTGGGGGGACGTCTTCGCGAACCTCGCGATCGTCGTCGTCGACGAGGCGCACGTCTACCGCGGCGTCTTCGGCTCGCACGTGGCGAACGTCCTGCGCCGGCTGCGCCGGATCGCCCACGCCTACGGGACCGACCCGCGCTTCCTGCTGGCCAGCGCGACGATCGCCAACCCGCTCGAGCTCGCCGAGCGCCTGACGGGCCTGGAGGAGATCGCGCTCGTCGACGAGGACGGGGCGCCGGGGGCGCGGCGGCAGATCGCCATGTGGAACCCGCCGGTCGTCGACGAGGCGCTGCAGACGCGCGGCAGCGCGCTGGGCGAGGCGGCCGAGATCGTCGCCGACCTCGTCCGGGAGGGCGCGCGCACGATCTGCTTCATCAAGTCCCGCAAGGGCGTGGAGCTCGTCGCCAAGCTCACCCGCGAGCGGCTGGACCGCCACCAGGCCGAGCGCGTGGCGCCCTACCGCGCCGGCTACACCCCCCAGCAGCGGCGTGAGCTGGAGGCGAAGCTCACGAACGGCGACCTGCTGGCCGTCATCACGACGGACGCGCTGGAGCTCGGGATCGACATCGGCTCGCTCGACGCCTGCGTCGTCGTGACCTTCCCCGGGACGGTCGCATCGCTGCGGCAGATGTGGGGTCGCGCCGGGCGTCGCGGGCGTGGCCTGGCGGTCTACGTCGCGGGGGACGACGCGCTGGACCAGTTCTTCTGCCGCCACCCCGACGAGTTCCTCGAGCGCCCCGTCGAGGCGGCGATCCTCGACCACGAGAGCGAGGAGATCCACGCGGCGCACCTCGTCTGCGCCGCGCACGAGGGGCCGATCGACCCGATCGCCGACGCCGAGACCTTCGGCCCGCGCCTGCGCGCGGCCTGCGAGGCGCTCGCCTCCACCGGCGTGCTCGTCGAGCGCCGGGGGACGTTCGTCCTGCGCGCCGCCGAGGACTTCCCCGCCGCGCGCGTGTCGCTGCGCAGCGCGTCGGCGGACTCGGTCGTCATCGTCGACACCGGCTCGGGCGAGCTGCTGGGGACGGTCGACCACGCCCGCTCTCACACGACCGTCCACGAGGGCGCGATCTACCTGCACCAGGGGCGCTCCTACGAGGTGGACGAGCTCGACCTCGAGGGCCGCCGCGCGCTCGTGCACCCCTTCGACGGCAACTGGTACACGCAGCCCAAGAAGGAGACCGACACGTACGTCGAGCGGCTGCTGGACCGGCGGGACACGATGGGCGTGACGCTGAGCTACGGCGTCGTGACCGTCACCGACACCGTGCACGCCTACCAGCGCAAGCGCCTGCCGTCGCAGGAGGTCATCGACCTGCAGTCCCTGGACCTGCCGCCGGTCGCCTTCACGACGCGGGCGCTCTGGTACGAGTTCTCCGCCGGGACGGTGCTCGACACGCTGCCGATGGACGTCCTGCTCGGCGCGCTGCACGCCGTCGAGCACGCGCAGATCGCCGTCCTGCCGCTCATCGCGATGTGCGACCGCTGGGACATCGGCGGCCTGTCGACGAACCTGCACCCCCAGACCGGCGGGCCGGCGATCTTCGTCTACGACGGGCACCCGGGCGGGATCGGGATCACGAAGCAGGGCTTCGCCGGCTTCGAGCGCCTGGTGGGGGACGCCTTCCGCCTCATCTCCGAATGCCCGTGCGAGTCCGGCTGCCCCTCGTGCGTGCAGTCGCCCAAGTGCGGCAACCTCAACGACCCCCTGCACAAGCGCGGGGCCCTCGAGGTGCTCTCGCGGATGCTCGCCGCCCGCGCGGTACGGTGAGCCCGTGCTGCCCGCGACGCTGACCGAGCCCGCCGCGGCGATCGCCGAGCGCCTCCTCGCGCGGGGGCAGAGCGTCGCGGTCGCCGAGTCCTCCGCGGGCGGGCTGATCTCGGCCGCGCTGCTGTCGGTCGCCGGCGCCTCGGCGTACTACCGCGGCGGAGCGGTCATCTACACGCGCGAGAGCACGCGGGCGCTGCTCGGGGGTGCGGTGACGGACCTGGACCCCGGGACGAAGGGCGCCAGCGAGCCGTTCGCGCGGTACCTCGCGGCGGCGGCGCGCGCGACGCTCGCCGCGGACTGGGGCGTGTCGGAGACCGGGGCGACGGGCCCGAGCGGCAACCCCTACGGCGACCCGGCGGGTCACGCGTGGGTCGGCCTTGCGGGGCCGGACGGGGCGCTCGCGGCGACGCACGTGCTCACCGGGGACGACGACCGCGCCACGAACATGGAGGCCTTCGCGGCCGCCGCACTGACGCGATTCCTGACCGCGCTGGGCTGACGCGGCCGCCGCTTCGGGAGGACCTCCGGCATCGCGGGTGCGCTGAGCGCACGCAGGATCACCGAGCTCGGCGCGACGCGCTGGCAGCGCCGAAACGGCGCGCGAGCTGACGGGTTTGTCGCCCAAAGGTGCGCAAGCCTGCCAAAACCCCGCAATCCCGCGGCCGATGGTCGAC
>CAZRLR010000012.1:0-28459 GCA_964600395.1 uncultured Conexibacter sp. | reverse complement strand
CGCAGCTCCGGGACGCCCGCGTACGTCAGCGGCCCGCCGAGCTTCACGCCGAGCGCGCCGGCGAACGCCGCCTCGGCGCGGCCGGCGTTCGGGGACGGGTGGTCGGCGCCGTCGCGCCGGACGACCCGGAGCGTCGTGAGCGGCACGCCGCCGACGACCGGCGCGCAGAGGACGGTGAGGCCGGCGGCCAGGCGCGCGGCCGGCCAGTTCAGCGCGTCGTCGAGCTTCGCGGCGGCCCAGCCGAAGTCGGCGTAGCGCTCGGTGCGGTGGCCGACCATGGCGTCCAGGGTGTTCGCCGCGCGGTAGCCCGCGACCCCGGCTGGCCCGAGGAGCGCGCCCCACAGGAGCGCGCCGACGACCGCGTCGCTCGTGTTCTCCGCGACCGACTCCAGCGCGGCGCGGGCCAGGGCGTCGCTGTCGAGCGGGGCCGGGTCGCGGCCGCAGAGCCACGGCAGGGTCGTGCGCGCCGCGTCCAGGTCGTCGCGTGCAACCTCGTCGGCGAGCCTCGTCGCCGAGCGCGTGAGGGAGCGGCCGCCGAGCGAGGCCCAGGTGGTGACGGCGAGCACCCCGCTCCGGGACGTCCGCTGCGCCGCCAGCTCGGCCAGCGCGGCGGCCCCGCCGACGAGAACGCCGGCGAAGAGGACGCCGCGGGCGCGGGTCGGGGCGTAGAGCCCCTGCTCCAGCGCGGACGCGAGCCGCCCGAAGCCCGCCACCGGGTGCCATCGAACGGGGTCGCCGAGCGCGACGTCCGCCAGCCAGCCGCCGCTGAGCGCCGCCGCCGTCATCGCGTCGCGTTCACCCGCGTCACGGTCCAGCGACCGTCGTGGGCGTGCAGCTCGGTGACGCCCAATGGGGTCACGTCGATCCGCCAGAAGGCCTCCAGCGGCGCGGCGAGCGCGTGGACGACCGCCGCCTTCACGACACCGCCGTGCGTGACGGCGAGCGCCCGGCCGTCCCGCGCGGCCTGCCCGTCGAGCCAGCCGCCGACGCGGGCGCAGAACGCGCGCAGCGACTCGCCGCCGTGCGGCGCGGCGTCCGGGTCGGTCATCCACGCGACGCTCGCGGCCTCGTCCTCGGCGTGGACCTCGGCGAGCGTCCGGCCCGCCCAGGCGCCGAAGTCGCACTCGGCCAGCGCGGCGTCCACGCCGTCGACCGCCAGCCCGGCGGCGCGCGCCGTCTGCGCGCAGCGCGCCGCCGGGCTGCACCGGACGTCGCCGGGCGCGGTTGGCAGCACGGCGGCCAGCCCCGCAGCGTCCGTGAGGCCGCGTGCGTCGAGCTCCTCGTCGGCGGGGAACGCGGTCGCTCGGGTTGCCGGCGTGGCCGCGTGCCGCACGAGCAGCAGGCGTCTCAAGGAAGGAGCCGGTCCCCGGGGGGACCGCAGACCTGCGTGAACCGGACCAGCATCGAAAAGACCTCCACGGGATTCAGCGTCCCGGCGTCGTAAGGCGTTCGCGGCGGTGTAGTTCCTGACTCGACGGCGGCGCCCTGGACGACGGGCACCGGCGGCTCACAGTGGCGCGACCGTCCCGGAGTTGCACCGGGTTCCTCGCACCGCCACGCTGTTGCCGGGCACCATACCGTCGGACCGGCCGGAGGGCGACCCCGGCCCGTCCGTGCACCGGCCGTGCGTCCCCTGCCCTACGCTTCCGCCCCGATGCCGCCCGCCGATCGCCTCTCGCGCCCTGCGACGCCTGCCGGCTTCGACGCGTCCCGGGCCGCCGAACGGGCCGCCGACCCGCGCGGCTGGCGTTTCGAGGACGACGCGCTCGACGCGGTGCATCGCGTGATCGCCGTGGGCCGCGACATCCGCCGCTTCCGTCGGGACCCCGTCCCCGACGACGTGCGGCTGGGCTTTCTGACGGCCGCGCACCGCGCCCCCTCGGTCGGGCTCATGCAGCCCTGGCGCTTTCTCGTGGTCGCCGACGACGGGCGACGCGAGGCGATCCGGGTCCTCGCCCAGCGCGAGCGCCTGCGCCAGGCCGACCGCTTCGCCGAGCGCGCCCGCCACTTCCTGGACCAGAAGATCGAGGGCATCGTCGAGGCGCCGCTCGGCGTCGTCGTGTGTTGCGATCACGGTGACCCGGAGGCCGAGATCCTCGGCCGCGGAACGATCCCCGAGACCGACGTCTACTCCACCGCCTGCGCGATCCAGAACCTCTGGCTCGCCGCCCGGGCCGAGGGCCTCGGCGTCGGCTGGGTCAGCTTCTACCGGCCGCAGGACCTGCGGGACGCGCTCGGCATCCCGGCCCGGGTCGAGCCGATGGCGTACCTCTGCCTCGGCTGGCCCGACGAGCGGCCCGTCCGCCCCGGCCTGGAAGCCGCCGGATGGTCCGAGCGGATGCCTCTGGCGGACGTCGTCATGCGCGAGACGTGGGAGGAGCGGGACGTCGCGCCGGCGGCCAACCGCTTCGTCCCGGCGGGCAACCGCGTGGCCGCGATCGCCGCCCGCGACCGGTCGGACCAACTCATCAAGCCGGCCGGCTCACTTGGGGCGCTGGAGACGGTGGTCGAGCGCTGGGCGTCGATCACCGGGGAGCCCCCGCCCGCACCGCTGCGGGCCGGGGTGCTCGTGTGCGCCGCCGACCACGGGCACGTCGTGCACGGCACGAGCCTGTTCGACGCCGCGGTGTCGGCCCAGGTCACCGCCGCGTCGGCTCGCGGCGAGAGCGCCGTCGGCGTGCTCGCCCGGCGCGGCGGTCACGCGCTGCTCGTCGCTGACCTTGGCCTGGCCGGGCCCACGCCCCCGGGGGTACGGGACGAGAAGGTCTGGCCGGGGACGGCGGACTTCCTCACCGGCCCGGCGCTCGGCGAGGCGCAGCTCGACGACGCCCTGGCCCGCGGCGCCCGCCTCGCGGGCGAGCTCGCCGACGCGGACGTGGACTGCCTCGTCCTGGGCGAGATCGGCATCGGCAACACGACGACAACCGCAGCGCTCGTGAGCGCGCTCACCGGCGCGGATCCCGCCCGGACCGTCGGGCGCGGCACCGGGATGGACGCGGCGGGTCTGGCCCGCAAGCGCGAGGTCGTGGCCCGGGCGATGGCCCGGCACCGCGACACGGGTCGTGACGCTCGTGCCGCCCTGCTGGCCGTCGGCGGGCTGGAGCTCGCGGCCCTGACCGGAGCGACCCTGGAGGCTGCGCGCCGCCGCCTACCCGTCGTGCTCGACGGCTACGCCGTCGGCGCCGCGGCACTTGCGGCCGTGCGACTGGAGCCGGCCTGCGCCCACGTCCTCGTCGCCGCCCACCGCTCCGCCGAGATGGGTCACGACCTCGTCCTGCAGGAGCTCGGCCTGGAGCCGCTGCTGAACCTGCGGCTCCGGCTCGGCGAGGCGTCGGGCGGCCTGCTGGCGCTGCCCCTGATCGAGGCCGCCGGGGCGCTGCACCGCGACATGGCGACCTTCGCCGAAGCCGGCATCACAGGCCCAAGGTGACGGCGGTGCGCCGCGCCGCCGACGGCCTCGTCTTCGCGGTCACCTTCCTCACGGTCCTGCCGCTGCGCCTGCGCGGCGGCCACGACGGCGCGGCCGCCGCGCCCGCCTGGTTTCCGCTTGTCGGCGCGGCGGTCGGCCTGGCCGGCGGCGGGGTCTTCGCGGCGGCGCACGGTCCGCTCGGCGCGAGCGTCGCCGCCGTCCTGGCGCTCGCGACCCTCGTCGCTCTCACCGGCGCGCTGCACCAGGACGGCCTGGCTGACTGCGCCGACGGCCTCGGCGTGCGCGGCGACCGCGACCGCCGTCTTGCTGTCATGCGGGACCCCGCTAACGGGACGTTCGGGACGCTCGCGCTCGTGGTATGGGCGCTGCTGTTCACCACGACGCTCGAGCGGCTGGGGACCGCCGAGGCCGTGGGTGCCCTCGCCCTGGCCGGCGCCACGGGCCGCCTCGCGGCGCTCCTGCACGCCCGCTGGACGCCGAGCGCGCGAGCGGACGGCCTCGGCGCCGCCTTCAGCCCGACCGGGGCCGCCGGCCTCGTGGCCGCCCTGACGACGGCCTGCCTGACCGTCGCCGCGGGCGTCGCGAGCCTTGGCGCGACTGCCGCGCTCGCACCCGCCCTCGGCGCGATCACCACCTTCGCGCTGGGCGGCTGGACGCGGCGCACGCTCGGGGGACGGACCGGCGACACGCTCGGGGCCACCGTCGTCCTGGCGGAACTCGTCAGCCTCATCGGGATACTCGCCTCGCTCGACGCGTGACATTGCCCCTGAGCCAGCCAGATCCGGTCGCCGCGGGATCCGCATCTAGGACCTCGCGGAGCTAGCGACGAACGCAACGGTCTTCAGCACCGCGCCATTTTTTCGGACCGTAGTCCGGAGTTTTTCGCGCCTCAAAGCGTCGGGGGCGTCAACCCTAAAGCCCTTGTTCAAGGGCTTTCGCTTGGGAGACCCGGCCGCCGCCGAGCGCTCGTCCCGCTGACCGCCAGAACGGTCCCGCTGTGGGAAAGTCTTGGGGTAGTCGGGACCCGGATTTAGCGGTCTTCGGCGGTCTTGAGCGGCGATACGTCACCACCAGAGCACCGCGCTGAAGACCACAAAATCCCTGCAAAAGGCGGAGAGACAGGGATTCGAACCCTGGGTACGGCTTACACCGCACAACGGTTTTCGAGACGAACGCGAACCGGGTCAGAAACGGCTTGCTTGAGCCATTTTAGCGGTGCCCAGAGGGGCTGTGGGGTAGTAAATGGGAAAGTCGCGATACCAACGACGGGGCGTACGCAATTGGCACTGTCGACGCCGACGTAACCCCGGTTGGCATTCTTCGGAGGATGCCAACTCCTGAGCCGATACAGTTGGCATCATGGATGCGACGGCGCTCGCCCTCTCTCCGGTAGGCACGGTCGTCCCGATCAGCGGAACCGACGCGACCTCCGGGCAGCACTACACCGCACACGCGTTCCTTCCGAGTCCACTTCCGGCCACCGTCGACCTCAAGACCGCGACCTGGGCGATCGTTGCGGCCGCAGAGGCCGCCCTCGCGCGTCTTGACCAATCAGCGCAGCTCGTGCCTGAACCTTCGCTTCTGCGTCGGCCGGCCCTGCGCCGCGAAGCCCAGAGCACCAGCGCGTTGGAAGGGACGTTCGCGCCGTTCGAAACCGTGCTTGCATCCGAAACGGACGAGCGCGCGGGCCTGCCCCAGGAGCTGCGCGAAGTCCTGAACTACGTCGTCGCCGCAGAAGAAGGCTTTGCCTGGGTGCGACACCGACCGATCACCGTGACACTGCTAGAGGCGTTGCAGGGAACGTTGGTCGCACGCACCCCGGGCGCGCAGTTCGACGCCGGCCGGATCCGTGAGCGCCAGGTGCTTATCGGCGCGAGAGGGTCTCTCGTGCGGGACGCACGCTTCGTGCCGCCTCCGCCCGGCGATCAACTCCGCGCCGGACTCGAGCAGTGGGTGAAGTGGCTTCGGTCACCACCCGCCGTCTTGCCTCCTGTTGTGCGCGCGGCGATGGCGCACTACCAGTTCGAGACGCTCCATCCGTTCGCCGACGGCAATGGCCGCATCGGCCGCCTGCTCATCGCCATGCAGCTCATGCAGGACGACGTCCTACGGGAACCGATCCTCGTCGTCTCGCCATGGTTTGAAGCGCGCCGCGAGCAATACCAAGACGGTCTCTTCCAGCTCAGCGTCTCCGGAGACTGGGACGCGTGGGTCGCGTTCTTCGCCGAGGGCGTGAGGGCGGCTGCGGACACCACCCGGCACCGCGTCGAGCAGCTCCTCGCCTGGCGAGAGGACACGCTCCAGCGTGTTCGCTCCGCGGGCCTCTCGGGCACCGCCGAGCGCGTTGCCGGTGACCTCATCGGTGCGCCGATCCTCCGCGCCCCAGCAGTAGCCCGCGAGCATGGCATCACGCCGCAGGGGGCTATGGCGGCCCTACGGCGGCTGACCGAACTTGGCGTGCTGACCGAGCAGTCCATCCGCGGACGAGTGCAGTTCGCTGCCGAGCCGGTGATCCGCCTGCTCAGCACGTGACACGGCACCCTTCCGTCAACCTCTGAGAACGACCTCATCGCCCGCGCAGGCTCCGGGCTGTCAGCTCGGCGGCCCGCCGAGGAAGGCGACGGAGATGAGGAGGTAACCGGCGACGGCGACCACCATCGTGGCGAACCCGCGCCCGAGGGCTCGTTGGGGAATGCGCGTAGCAAGCGCGGCGCCGGCGATGGCGCCGATGAAGCATCCGGCGGTCATCGCGGCGGTCACGTCGACGTTGAGTGAGCGTCCGGCGAGCAGGTGGGCGATGAGGCCCATGAGCGAGGTGGCGGTGATGATGACGAGCGAGGTCCCGACGGCGGTGCGCATGGTGAAGGCGAGCGCGATGGCGAGGGTCGGCACGATAAGGAAGCCGCCGCCGACGCCGAAGAAGCCGGTGACCAGTCCGACGGCGCCGCCGGCGACGAGGTCGCGTGGCAGGCGCAGGGGCGGACAGGCTCCGCCGCCCTCCCAGGTGCCGTCGTTCGCCCCGTCATCGCTGGCTTTGCGCCATGTGGCGTGGGCGGCCGCGAGCATGATGAGCGCGAACGCGGCGAGCAGGAGCGGGCCGCTGACGGCTTCGGCGGCGACGGTGCCGAGCGCGATGCCGGGGAGCGCGGCGGCGGTGAAGGTGCCGGCGTGACGCCAGCAGACGCGTCCGGCGCGGGCGTGGCTTAGGCCGCCGGCGACCGCGCCGGCCGCGACGACGACCAAGGACGCGGTGGTGGCCTCGGGGACGGTCTGGCCGAGAACGTAGACGAGGATGGGCACGGCGAGCACGGAGCCGCCGCCGCCGAGGGTGCCGACGGCCAGCCCGATCAGCAGCCCGAACGGGAGCGCCAGCAGCACGTGCGCTCAGCCCTCTTGCTGTTCGGTCGGCCAGCCTTCGCGTGCCCACTTCGGCACGCCGCCTTCGACGACGTGGATGACGTGTGCTGCGCCGTAGCGCTGCAGCAGGCTGGCGGCCACGGCTGCCCGTTGGCCGGAGCCGCACATGACGGCGACCGGCGCAGTGGGGTCGATGCCCTCGGGGATGCCGTCGATGTCGTGGTAGGGCTGGTGCACCGAGCCCGGGATGTGGCCGGCGTCCCACTCCGCGCGCTCACGGACGTCGAGAACCTGGGGGCGCCGCACCTCGTCAGTCCACAGCTCGTGAAGCTCGGGGACGGTCATACGTCGGACGCGGTCGACGTCGAGCTTGTCCTCGCGCCAGGAGGTCATGCCGCCGGCGAGGTAGCCGGCGATGGTGCGCAGTCCGACGGCAGCGGCGAGAGAAGCAGCTTCGATGGCGTCTTCGTCGTCGCGGCCGACGAGCACGAGCGGCTGCTCGGGCGAGGCCAGCCACGCGAGCTTGGAGCCGAAGCCGGCGCGACGGGCGGTGATGCACACCGCCTGGGGGATGTGGGCCTCGTCGAACTGCAGCTCGGTGCGGACGTCGACCACGAGCGCGCCATCGCTTTGGGCCTGCTGCACCTGGCGCGGGCTCATCGGGTGCGCATCGACGCTCTCCCTGACCAGCGGTCCACGGTTGAGCGCAACGATGTTCTGGAAGTTCGGGGGCTGCGGCCCCAAGGTCGACGTTGTCTTCTCGACGAACTCGTCTTCGTCGGTGACCTGCAGCAGCTTCTGGTTGGCTCGTTCGAAGCCGATGGTCGAGGAGACCTTGAGGTCCATGCCGGGCCCGCCGCACAGCGACCCGCCCAGATGCCCGGGCCACACTTCGGTGGTGTCGGGCAGGCTCATGAGCTTGTCGTTGAGCGAGCGGAAGATGCCGCGCGCCCCTTCGTCCTTGTCGACGGCGAGGTCCGGGCGGGCGATGTCGCCGACGAACAGCGAGTCGCCGGTCAGGACCGCCCACGGCTCGTCCGAGCGAGCGGTGTCGATGAGCGCGAAGGCGGTGTGCTCGGGGCGATGGCCGGGCGTGTGCAGCGCGCGAACGGTCACGGCGCCGAGCTGCAACTCCCAGCCATCATCGAATGGTTCGTGGTCGTAGTCGGGCAGGGCTTCGCGGTGGATGTGGACGGTGGCGCCGGTGGCGACGACCAGGCGGCCATGCCCGGAGACGTGGTCCGCATGGTTGTGGGTTTCGAGGACGTGCTCGATGCGGACGCCGAGGTAGCGGGCAAAGGTGAGGTACTCGTCGATGTCGAGCTTCGGGTCGACAACGGCGGCAACGCCGGCGTTCGCGTCGCCGATGAGGTAGCTCGCGCAGCCGAGGTCGTCGTGGGTGAGCTGACGGAAAATCATGCGGTCCTCCCGGTGGTGGTGTCGAGTCCCTGCTGCTGCCAGGCGTTCATGCCGCCGGTGACGTTGTGGGCGTCCAGGCCGGCGCGGCGCGCGGCGGTCGTTGCCATCGCCGAGCGGCGGCCGCTCTGGCAGATGAACGCGACGGGCTGGTTGGCGGGCAGTTCGGCGAGGCGCTGCTTGAGCTCGCTCAGCGGCAGGTGTCGTGAGCCGGGCGCGAAGCCCCGAGCTCGTTCTGAGCTCTCGCGTACGTCGACGAGGACGAGGCGGCCGGCGCGGTGACCGGCCAGGGCGTCGATGACGTCCATCGTGTTCTTGCGCTTGAAGGCGGAGAGCATGCGACAGCTCACGCGTGTCCGAAGCGGACGTCAGGCAGGACGCGGTCAAGCGGCTTGGGCAGCCACCACGCCCACTTGCCGAGCAGGCGCAGCATCACCGGCACCAGCAGCAGACGCACCAGGGCTGCGTCGAGGAGGACGGCGAGGCCGAGGATGACGCCCATCTCCTTGGGCGGCAGCGGACCCGAGAGCGCGAACGTGAAGAACACGGCGAACATGACGCCGGCGGCGGCGAACACGACGCGGCCGGAGTGCGAGACGCCGCCGACCATCGCGGCCTTCGGGTCGTGGGTGCGGTCCCAGTGCTCCTTGGCGGAGGACAGCAGGAAGACCGTGTAGTCCATGGAGATGGCGAAGACCATCGCGAAGAAGAACACGGGCGCCCACGCGTCGAGGTAGCCCTGAGGGTCCAGACCGAGCAGGCCGGCGAGGTGGCCCTCCTGGAAGATGAGCCGGGCCACGCCGAACGCCGCCGCGACGGCCAGCAGGTTGGTGAGCACGCCGACGGCGGCGATGATGGGCGCCTGCAGCGCGACGAGCAGCAGCAGGAACCCGAGGGCGAGGACGACGCCGATGACCAGCGGGGTCTTCGCGCTGAGCGCGGTCTCCAGGTCGTGGTTCTCCGCGACCGAGCCGCCCACGAGCGCGCTGGCAGGTAACGCCGTGCGCAGGCGGTCGATGGTGGCGCCGACGGCCTTGTCCGACGGGTCGTCCTTGGGGATGACCTGGACCATCGTGCTGCCGTCGCGGCCGGGCATGGGCGGCATGACCTGAGCGACGCCACGGTCGGTCTTGGCCACGGTCGCCACCGTGCGCGCATCAGCGGCCGGCGCGACGACCTGCAGCGCGCCGGGGGCGCCCTTGCCGAATGCCTGCTGGACCTGCGTGTACGCCACGCGTGACCCGTCGCCGTCGGGGACGACCTTGATGGACGGCATGCCGGTCTTCAGTCCCAGGACGGGGATGGCCAGCGCGAGCAGGATCACGACCGCGAGCGCGCCGAACGCGACGGGACGCCGCCACAGCCGCTCCGCCCAGGCCGCAAAGCGCGGGGAGTGATGCTCGCTGGACGTCGCCCAGGGCAACGAGAGCTTGTTGACGCGCGGGCCGAGCTTGGCCAGCGCGGCGGGCAGCAGCGTGAGCGTGGCCGCGAGGATGAAGAGGACCGACAGCATGATGCCGAGGGCCATCGACCGGAACGCGGGCGAGGGGACCAGCATGACCGCGGAGAGGGAGATGAGGACGGTCACGCCGCTGAAGAGCACGGCTTTGCCGGCGGTGTCCATGGTCTCGGCGACCGCGTCCTCGGCGCTCAGCTTCGAGCCGAAGAACGCGCCGCGGAAGCGCATGACGATGAACAGCGCGTAGTCGATGCCCAAGGCGAGCGCGAACATCAGCGCGAAGTTCATCGCCCAGATGGAGATGTCCAGCAGCTGCGTCCCGATGTACAACGAGCCGGCCGAGGCCACGAGGCCGAGGATGGTCAGCATCAGCGGCAGCCCGGCGGCGACCAGCGACCCGAAGGCCAGCAGGAGGATGCCCATGGTCACCGGCCAGGAGATGACCTCGGACTTCATCATCGCCGAGCGGTTGGCCTCGTTGAAGTCCGACCACATGCCAGACGCCCCCGTCAACGACACCTGCACGTCGCCACTCTGAAGCGCGGCAAGCGGGCCCTTCAGGTCGTCGGCCGCGCGGACCATCTCGTTGGAGCTCGCGCCCGCACCGGCCTGCACGACAGCGGTGTGCCCGTCGCGCGAGATGGATCGGCCCGGCTGCGGCGCGACGACACGGGTCACGCGCCTGTCGGCGGCCAGCGTGCGCCGGGCGTCGGCGACGACGGCCCTGAACGCCGGGTCGCTGACCGTCTTGTCCGGGGAGTGGATGACGACCTGCAGCGCGGAGGACGACAGGCCGCCGAACTCGCGATCGACGGTCTGGCGCACCTTCAGCGACTCCGAGCCGGTCGCCTCCCAGCCGGCGCCCGAAAGCGCGGTCTCGACGCGGGGCGCGAGCACACCCAGTCCCAGGGCGACGACGACCCACCCGAGGGCGACGAGCTTGAAGTGCGTGGCCATCCACCGGCCAAGGCGGCCGACGGGTCCGAAGGACGTGGAAGGAGAAGAGGTCATGAGGAGGTGTGGGGTCGGGAGAAGGACGGGGCGGCGGCCGCGTGCAGGCCGAACAGGCGGGTGAGCACGAGCGACGCGGGGCAGGCACCCAGGGCGACGAACAGCCACGGGTTGATGCCGACGAACGCGGTCAGGGCGAGAAACCAGGGCGAGACGAACGCGCTCAGCGCTGCGCTCATCAGCGTCATGGTGCCGGCGAGCGCGAAGAGCACGCGCTCAAGCGGCCAGCCCCGTGGGGACACCGAGCACGCCGTGCTCATGCCCCACCGCCGAGCAGCTGATCAAGCTCGGCGACCTGCTCGCGCAAGCCGCCACAGACGAGCTCGCACAACGCAAAGATGGACTCGTCGGCGATGAAGCACCGCACGCGTGTGCCGTCCTTCTCACGGCCGATGATGCCCGCCTGCGCGAGCACCCCGACGTGCTTGGACACGTTCTGCTGCGAGGCACCAAGCGTCTCGGTGAGCTCGCCGATGGTCAGCGGGCCGTCACGCAGCGCATCGAGCAGACGAATGCGCATCGGCTCGCCGATGACGCGAAAGCGCTGCGCGATGAGCTCCACGAGCGCCGGCGGAAGCGGATGAGGGATTGCCACGGGCTCGGTCATGCTTACCACTCTACCACTTCAGAGTTGTGGACAGGGCGATCTGCATCGACGACTTGGGGTGGTCTTCGGCCCAACGCAGCAATGTGCGTTAGATTGTCGGTATGGCCGGTGACCGATGTGATCTGTTGTGTCTTGACCTCGCGAAGGCCGAGCAGCTGCGGGCCGACCCGCTGGCGCTCGAGATCGTCGAGCGCGCGGCTGCCGGAGCGAAGGCGCTGAGCGACCCCACGCGCCTGGGGCTTGCCGCGGCGCTTGCCGCCACCGACGAGCTTTGCGTCTGCGATCTGTCCTGGGTCTCCGGGCGTTCGGAGAACCTCGTGTCCCACCACTTGCGCGCCCTGCGCTCGGCCGGGTTGGCGAGCAGCCGCCGTGACGGGAAGATGGTGATGTACGCGATCACCGACCGCGGCCGATCGCTGCTGGCGAGCCTGACCGCGACCGAGGTCTCGTTGTGAGCCCGTTTGAGCTGCCGATGGCCCCGAACGCCCCCGGCGCGCCCGAGCTCGAGGCGCCGCCAGAGTCGCTGGCGCCCGCGGCGGCCGTCACGGCCCGGCGGTTCATCGTGGAGGGGATGGACTGCGCGGCGTGCGCGGTCACGTTGCAGAAGGCGGTCACCGCCCTACGTGACGTCGAGGCCGCGGAGGTGTCGTTCGGCGCCGGGATGATGAGCGTCAGCGGGACCGCCGAGGACGAGCTGGTCCAGGCCACCACCGTCAAGGCCGGCTACCGAGCGCGTCCGCTGTCGCAGCGCAGCGCGCCGCAGGCACCGTTCTGGCGCCGTGATGCCCGCGCGATCTCCGCCAGCGCATCGGTGCTGCTTCTGCTGATCGCGGTGATCGTCCACCTGGCCGGTGGCCCCGAGGAGCCGGTCTATCTGGCGTCAATGGCGGTCGGCGGCTGGCCGATCCTCCGCGCCGCCTCCGGGGCGCTGCAGCAGCGCAGCCTGGACATGAACGTGCTGATGGGCATGGCCGCACTCGGCGCGGTCGGCATCGGCGCTTACGGCGAGGGCGCCTGGGTGCTGGTGCTGTTCGCCGTCGGAACCACGCTTGAGGCGCTCGCGCTGGAGCGCTCACGGCGATCGGTGAGCGACCTGATGGACCTCGCCCCCAGCGAAGTCACGATCCTCGTCGACGGCATCGAGCAGACAATCCCAGCGGACAAGGTTCAGGTCGGTGCGCTGTTCGTCGTGAGGCCCGGCGAGCGGTTGGCGCTGGACGGGACGATCACCGACGGCGACACAGCGATCGACCAGTCCCCGATCACCGGCGAGTCGGTCCCCGTCGACGTCGGCCCCGGCGACGACGCGTTCGCCGGAACGCTCAACGCCCACGGCTCGATCACCGTCCGCGCGACCAAGCCGGCCGCGGACTCCGCGCTCTCGCGTGTCGCCGCCCTCGTCCAGGACGCGCAAGCCTCAAAGGCGCCGTCGGAGCGGTTCATCGATCGCTTCGCCCGGATCTACACGCCTCTGGTGTTCCTCGCCGCGTTCCTGCTGGCCACCGTGCCGCTGCTCTTCGGCGGCGAGCTGAACACCTGGCTGTACCGGGCGCTGGCGCTGCTGATCGTCGCGTGCCCGTGCTCGCTGGTGATCTCCGTCCCTGTGGCGGTGATCTCCGCGATCGGCGGTGCCGCCCGCGCCGGCATCCTGATCAAAGGCGGCCAGGCCCTCGAGGACCTCGCGACCGTGCGCACCGTCGCGCTCGACAAGACCGGCACCCTCACCGCCGGCCGCCCCGCCCTCACCACGATCGTCGCGTTCGATGGCCTCGGCGAGGACGAGGCGCTCGCCTTGGCCGCTGCCGTCGAGGGCCGCTCCGAGCACCCGCTCGCCTCGGCGATCCTGGACGCCGCCCGCGACCGCGGCCTGCAGATCCCCGCCTCCTCGGCGTTCACCGCGCTGCCCGGCCGCGGCGCCCAGGCCACCGTCGACGGCCGCGAGCTCTGGGCCGGTGGCCCGCGCCTGATTCACGAACGCGCCCACCGTGCTCCGGGCGAGCTTGCTCAGCTCGCAGAGCGGGGGCAGACGATCATCGCTCTGGGTCACGAAGACCAGGTCCTGGCGCTGCTCGCGCTCGCCGACCAGCCGCGCCCGGAAGTCGCCGGCCTGCTCGCGCAGCTGAAGGCCGCCGGGGTCTCGCGCACCGTCATGCTCACCGGCGACGCCGAGCCGGTCGCCGCCGCGATCGCCGCGCAGGCGGGCCTGGACGAGTACCGCGCCGGCCTGCTGCCGGAGGACAAGCTCGCCGCGATCCACGAGCTCGAGCGGGACGCGCCGGTCGCGATGGTCGGCGACGGCATCAACGACACCCCCGCCCTCACCGCCGCAACCGTTGGGGTCGCGATGGGCGCCGCCGGCTCCGACGCCGCCCTGCAGAGCGCCGACGTCGCGCTGATGTCCGACCGCCTGGACCGCATCGCCCTCGCGCTCACCACCGCCCGCCGTGCCCGCCGGATCATGCGCGCGAACGTCATCGCCTCACTCCTGATCAAGGGCGTGCTGGTGCTGCTGACCCCGTTCGGCCTGGTCACCTTGATCCTCGCCGTCGCCGCCGACATGGGCATGTCCCTGATCGTCACCCTCAACGCCATGCGCCTGCTCCGCACACCCCACGACGGCACCGCCGCCGCGGGCGGCCACGCGCCGACACCGCTGCGCCGCCGCGAAACCTTCGCAACGACCGGCAGCACGTGTGCGGACGCCTGCTGCACACCGGCCCCCGCCCAGCCGGCCCGCGAGACCGCGGCGTGAGCGCCGCGCAGCTGGACCAGCACGCCCACGGCGACCACTGGCACGCTCACCCCAGCGCCGGGGCGCACCGGCACCTGCGCCACCCCCAACGATCCGCCCCCAGCGCCCGCCCCACCGGCGGCCCGCTGAGCAACGTCGTCTATCGCCGCATGTACATCGCGCAGCTCGTCGCGCTCGTCGGCACCGGGATCTCGACCGTCGCGCTCGGCCTGCTGGCCTACGACCTCGCCGGCGCCAACGCCGGCGCCGTCCTCGGCGCAGCACTCGCGCTGAAGATGGTCGCCTACGTCGGCCTCTCCCCGGTGATCGCCGCGCTCGCGCACCGCGTCGACCGGCGCCGCTTGCTCATCACCCTCGACGTGATGCGTGCCGGAGTGATGTTCGCGCTGCCGTTCGTGACCCACGTCTGGCAGGTGTTCGTGCTGATCTTCGTGGTCAACGCCTGCGCCGCCGGCTTCACCCCCGCCTTCCAGGCCAGCATCCCCGATGTGCTCCCGGACGAGCGCGACTACACCAAGGCGCTGTCGTTCTCCCGCCTGGCCTACGACCTCGGCGAGCTGCTCAGCCCCGCGATCGCCGCCGCCATGCTCGCCTTCATCAGCTTCCAGAACCTGTTCGCGCTCAACGGCCTCGCGTTCGTCGCCTCCGCCGCCCTGCTGCTGTCGATCACCGTCCCCAAACCGCAGACCGGGCGAGCGGTCTCTGACCGCACCTGGGCGCGCATCACGCTCGGCGCCCGCCGCTACCTCGCCACCCCGCGGCTACGCGCCCTGCTCGCCCTGAACCTCGCGGTCGCCGCCGCGAGCGCGATGACGATCGTCAACACCGTCGTCCTCGTCCGCGGCCACTTCAACCTCGGCGCAAGCAGCGTCGCGATCGCCCTCGGCGCCGCCGGCGCCGGCTCGATCGCCACTGCCTTGCTGCTCCCCCGCCTGCTCGACCACACCAGCGACCGCACCCTCATGCTCACCGGCGGGGTCGTCCTCAGCGCCGGCCTGCCGCTCGTCGCGGTCCTTCCCTCCTACGCCACCCTGCTGCTTCTGTGGATCATGCTCGGCGTCGGCCTCTCCCTCGTGCAGACCCCGGCCGGACGTCTCATCCAGCGCTCCGCCGACCCCGAGGAACGACCCGCCCTCTTCGCCGCCCAGTTCTCCCTCTCCCACCTCTGCTGGCTTGCCACCTACCCGATCGCCGGCGTCCTCGGCTCGATCACCGGCACCCCCACCATCGCGATCGTTCTCGCCGCGATCGCCGCAAGCAGCACCAGCGCTGCCGCGCTCCTGTGGCCGACCGATACGGCCGCAACGACCTGAGCTTGCAATCACCAGCCAAGTGTTTTCGAAAGGCGCTGCGTGCAGGCCCGCTAGTGATCCGCGGGCGGCAGCAACCCGAACAGACGGGCGTAAGCGACGTGGGGGAAACTCACCGTGGACGAAGCTAAGTATCACCAAATTCGGGTCGCCGGGCGGTTCGACGATGAGCATCTTGCAGCGCTCGCGGAAGGGGTAGCTGCCCTTGGCATCGGCTGCTTCGGGTGGTCCTTCCGCAAAGACCAAGACGTCGAAGCGCGTATTTACGGCACCAGCAGACGATGACAGCTTGGCCGCCGTACGCGCCCTCGCTCACGGTGCCCACACGCAGGTCGTCTGACGCATTCCCGGGCCTTGCTGACCACCTCGCGGCCATGACGGCCGAGGACCCAGACGGATCTCCTCACCGCGCCACATCAGAGACCGCCGGACTCCGTGCCTCTCTGCTAGAGACGCTCGCGCGCGTGCAGCACCTCCGACTCGCCCGCACGGTCGAACGCCAGAGCCGGACGGTGGTCACCGATGACGCGAGCTTCAGGGCGGCAATACGATGAGCGTGATGTCGCGAACAGCACCTCCGACGCCCAAGGGTGTTCGCCAAGCAGACGCGATCGTCGAGGCTGCGATCCGCTGCCTCGGGCGAGACGGCTACGCGGCATCCTCGCTGCAGCGGATCGCCGACGAAGCGGGCGTCAACAAGCGCGCTGTCCTCTACTACTTCGAGGATCGCGAGGACCTCTTCGAGCAGGTCGTGCGGCGCATCGGCGACCGCCTTCTCGCGCAGGTCGCCGATGCCGTTGCCGGCCGCGAAGAACCGCACGAGATCGTCTCGGCCGGCTTTGAAGAGGTCTGGTCCGTGGTCACCAGCGACCGGGCGCTGCTGGCCGCGTACTTCGGACTCGTCGCCGAGTCGGTCACCGACCCCACGTTGCGCGCATCGACGGCACACATCACCGATGGCCTCCGATCGATCATCGGCGGACTGATCGCGGAAGCCGCTGGACGCGGACGAAAGCCTGTCATCGACCCGACGGTCCTCACCGAGTTCATCGTCGCGGGCATCCAGGGCCTCACATTGACCTTCTTGGAGCGTGGCGAGACCCCCGAGCTCATGGGCACCATCGAAGCGTTTCGTGCTTGGCTGGCCACCGTTCTGCCACATCAATCGGAGCTTCGGGCCTGACCGGGCGCAATGTGCGCCGATCGGTGCACAACGGGTACCATGGCGGCGATGAGCTCCAACCCGGCCCAGGCTGCCGCTTTTCCACACCGCCGCGCCGGTCACTGCGGTTCGGGCGCCTTGCGAGACCTTCTTGAGTCGCGAGGGCTCGACTACGGGCGCGGTCCCCTGAGCGAAGGTGCGGTGTTCGGCCTCGCGGGCGGGCTCGGGTTCCTCTTTCTCGAGCTGCCGGCTGTGACCCCACCCATCTACGTCGTCGGCCGTACCGCCAGCCTCGAACGCGACGTGAGCGAGCATCTCGGCGTCGGTCTCGAGGTCCGTGAGAGCGACGACCCCGAGGAGGGCTGGCGGTGGGTTCGACAGGAGGTCGACGCCGGGCGTCCTCCGATGGTCTGGGCGGACATCGCCGAGCTTGAGTACCTCCGCGTACGCATGTCGAACACCCGCCACGACATCGTCGTGGTCGGCTACGACGAAGCGGAGCAGGTCGCCTATATCGCCGACAACGACCGCGACGAGCTCCAGCGCTGCTCACTGGCATCGCTAGCAGCCGCCCGCAACTCTCAGGCCTTTCCGGGTCCCAACCGTCACACGACCTTCCTTTACGACTGGCCCGCCGCGCTGCGCGAGCCAGAGCGGGCAGTGAGCCTCGCCCTGAGGCGCGCCGTCGACAACATGCTCGACGGCGGCGAGACGTTGGCCTCACTGCCGGGTGCGGCAGGTCTGGCCGGTATCGACCGCTTCGCCGACGCCTACCCCGAGTGGCCTGACACGCTCCGGGACGGGACCGCCGCCGCGCTCAAGATCCTCGGCGTGTTCATCGTCAAGGCCGGTACTGGTGGCGCGATGTTCCGCTCGCTCCACGCCGAGTTCCTGCGGGACATGGACGATCTGCTCGGCGACGCGGCCTTGCGTGAGGCGGCGGTCATCTATGACGCGCTCGCCGCGACTTGGGTCGCGCTGGCCGACGCCGCCAAGGATCAGGATCATGCGCGCGGCGTAGGCCACGTCGCACGCATCCGCGAGCTCGAGCACGCTGGTGTAGCCGCCATGGCAGCGATCCAGTGAGGCCGGGGGCCGACGGGAGCGTGGCCGCCCACCAGCCGCATTGCATGGGCTGCGGACCCGAGAACCCCGCCGGGCTCGGCATGCGCTTCCGGGTCGTCGGCGACCGGGCCACCGCACGCCTCACGCTCGACCGACGACACGAAGGCTCGCCCGGCTTCGCCCACGGCGGCGCGCTGGCCACCGCTCTTGACGATCTGCTCGGGGCGGTCCTCGTCATCCTCGAGCGGCCGGCGGTGACCGCGTCGCTGACCGTCGACTACCGGGCCCCCGCGTCGCTGCACCGCCCGTACGACTTGGAGGGCTGGTGCGAACGGATCGACGGCCGCAAGCTGCACCTCGCCGGCACCATCAAGGACGGGGAAATCCTCATCGCCGAGGCCCGGGCCCTGTTCATCCAGGTCGAGCTCGCGCACTTTCAGCAGTCCGGGCAGCCGCTCCCCGAAGGCTGGGGCGGCTGGGGTCGTCAGCGCGACGCGACGTCGACGGGCTGACCGCACCCCGCCCCGACGGACTGCCTCGACGCACCAGGGTGCGTCGGATAAGTGGCGGCCCGCACGAGGAGCGCCGCGAGGAGGGCACCGAAGCCGGCGATGAGCGCGCCCGCCACGAAGACCCGATCGAGCGCCTCGGCGTACCGGGCGACGATCTCGCCTGACGGCACCGCGCCTGCCGCGGAGCCCGCGCCCCCCGACGGCAGGCGTAGCGCGTGGTCGAAGATCGCACCCTGCGCCGCCACCCCCGTGGCTACGCCGACCTGGCGGAACGTCGAATTCATCCCGGTTGCTGTCGCGATGCGGTCGGGGTCGGCCACCGCAAGGGTCACCGCGGCGACCGTGGGATTTGCCAGGCCGAACCCCAAGCCGCAGAGCACCAGGCCCGGGAGGGCGACGGTCCAGGCCGACCCGGCATCGAGCGCCGTCATCTGCAGCAACCCGATGGCCGTGCACGACAGCGCGAGGGTGAGCACCCACCGCGCCGAGACGACACCCGACAGACGTCCCGCGGCCGCCGCAGCGACGAGCGCGAGCACAGTGACGGGGAGCAGGCGAACGCCGGCTTCCAAACCGTCCAGGCCCTCCACGCGCTGAAACCACAAGGTGAGATAGACGAACATCCCGAACAACGAGGCGGACGTGGCGAAGGCGGCGATCGAAGCGCCGGCGAACGAGCGCTGACGCAGCATCGACAGCTCGAACATCGGCTGCTCCTTTCGAGCCTCGACGACCCCGAACGCCAAGAGCGACCCGGCCGCGGCGAGGAGGAGCCCGAGCGTCCGCCCGCTCTCCCAGCCCCAACGGCCGCCCTGGATCAGGGCGGTCACCAAGCCCGCGATCCCGAGGGTGAAGGTCAGCTGCCCGGCCCAATCGATGGGGCGCGGCCGCTCGTCCCGGGACTCCTCGACGTGTCGCCTGGCGACCACGAAGGCGACGAGAACCACCGGCACGTTCACGAGGAAGATCCACCGCCAGTTCAGCACCTGGAGCACCAGCCCGCCGGCGAGCGGCCCGACGGCGACGGCACCGCCGAACACCGCTCCGAAGACCCCCAGCGCCCTTGCCCGCGCCTTTCCCCGGTACTCCGTGCCCAGGATGGCCAAGCCCGTCGCGAAGAGCATCGCGCCACCAAGCCCCTGCACCGCCCGACCGGCGATCAGCGCCGCCGACGTCTCGGCCAAGCCGCATCCGGCGGACGCCAGACCGAAGACCCCGAGCCCGGTGAGGAACACACGTCGCCGTCCGACGCGGTCCGCCAACGCCCCGATGTTCAAGAGCAGCGCGGCGAGCATCAGCGCGTAGACATCGACGATCCACTGCACGGTTCGCAGGTCACCGCCGACGTCCTTCGAGATCTGCGGGAGCGCGACGATCACGATCGTCACGTCGAGCATCAACACGAGTTGCGCCAGGCACACCGCCGCGACGGGGCCCCATCGCCATGGCACCAACGGTGCGTCCTGAGTCGCTTGCGGGTCCGCCATAGGCCGAAACTACACCAAGTGGTGCACTTGGTGGGTCGGATCGGGCCCACGTCCGCGCTCGGGCTTCCTTCACGGCCCTGACGGCCGGGGAGTCTTTTTGCACCTTTCGGTGGTTTCTGTCACCCTGACACCATGTCAACGCAAGAGCGCTTCGATCTCGAGACCCTGCAGGTCGCCGACGACCACCTTTGGCAGCAGGGCCCGCCGCATGAGGTGTTCCGTGAGCTTCGAGAGCGTTGTCCGGTGCACTGGAGCAAGGGCATCGCGCAGTCACCGCAGGACGCGGGCTTCTGGTCGGTGACCAAAGCCGAGCACATCCTGGAGGTCAGCAAGGACTGGCGGACGTACTCCTCGGCGCAGAACATCATCGTCACCGACTTCGGCGTGCCGCTCGATCTCGTCAAGGGGATGTTCATCGGGATGGACCCGCCCAAGCACGACCGGATCAAGGCACTCTTCCAGCGTGCGTTCACGCCGAAGGCGATCGCACAGCACGAGCCCGCCATCCGCCAGATCGCCGACGACGTCTTCTCCCGCCTCGACGGGCGAGACGGCTGTGATCTCGTCAGCGATGTCGCCCAGCCGATCGTCGCTCGGGTCATCGGCTCGTTCATGGGCCTGGACCCCGAGGACGACGCACCGTGGGCGACGGCCATCAACACGCTGCTGGGCTTCGGCGACCCCGAGCTCAATCCGAAGGGCCTCGAGGCGCTAGTCGCTGAAGACGTCCCGGCCATGTACGAAAAGTGCATGCGGCTCGTGCAGTCCCGACGGGAGGCCCCGACCGAGGACATGCTCAGCACGCTGGTCTTTGCCGAGATCGACGGAGACACGCTCACCAACGAAGAGATCTTCGCCGGCTTCGTGCTCATGATGGCCGCGGGCAACGACAGCACCAAGGCCACCTACACCGCCACCATGCGAGCGCTGATGGACAACCCCGACCAGCTCGCACAGCTCGAGGACGACCTAGAGCTCGTGCCCTCCGCGGTCGAGGAGGCGCTTCGGATGTTCCCCGCCTTCGCGCACTTCCGCCGGACCGCCACCAAGGACACCGAGCTTGGCGGCTGCCCCATCAAGAAGGGCGACAAGATCGCCCTCTGGTACCCGTCCTCCAACCGCGACGAAGACGTCTACAAGGACCCCGACCGCTTCGATGTCACCCGCAACCCCGAACATCAGGCCTTCGGCGCCGGCGGCCGCCACTTCTGCCTCGGCACCGCCCTCGCCCGCCTCGAGCTCCGCATCCTCGTCGAAGAGACCGTCAGACGCTTCCCCCGTATCACGCCGGCCGGCGAGCCGACCTACGTGATCTCACAGTTCTCCAGCCAGCTCAGCACGCTTCCCGTAGCGCTCAATCGTTAAGCCAAGCGAGCCAGCGTGAACGCGAAGCTCGACGACCACCGTCGCCAGCGGCCCGACAGTTCGCCTTCGGCCTCAATCCACCGATCTGGCCGGGGCCTCCCGGGTAGGACTCGAGCGACTGCGGCAACAATCGCGGCCCTGCTGACAACGGCATCCTCACGGTGACCGCGTCAGGGGTCGCGCTGCTGGGGGTGGAGCAGGCGGCGACAAACGCCGGCGTAACGCTCTCGGCCCTGCGAGCTGTCCGGTCTTGCGGTTGTCCTCCAAGCATTCGACCCGGAGCGGGTGATTCAGCTCCCATCGTGGCGGGCGCGAAGGACGCCGTGCAGGGCTAGGGCCGCCCAGGTGTCGAACATCCGCTGTTCGGCGGGATGTCCGAGCAAGCTTTCGACGCGGCGGATGCGATAGGCAACGGTGTTGGCGTGCAAGTCGAGGTGGACGGCGCTACGCGTCGCGCTGAGGCCCTGCTCGAAGTACACCTCGAGCGTCTCGAGCAGTCCGCGCATGTTCCGGTTGTCGGTCAGGAGTGGCCCCAACCGCCGATCGACGAAGTGCCTCGCCGCCTGCAGGTCGGAGGACAGCAGAACGAGCAGCGACACATCGGCGAATCGCGTCACCGGACCGAGAAGCCGGCCGGCGGCAACCACCAAACGATGGGTTTTTACAGCTTCGTCCAGGGCACGCCGGAAGCCATCAAGACCGTCGTGCGCTTCGCTGCTCGCGATCGTGAGCGCCGTCGGCGCCAGCTCGACCTGTGAGTTCGGTCCCTTCGCCGTGACGTGACTCCAGCAGCGCAGCGTGCTTGGGCCCCAATCGACGCACAGCAGGTCGGTTCCCCCTTGCGACGCGGCGTGACTTTCAGCCGCGCGTCGCATCGCGGCGCGGTCGACCCCCTCACGATCTCGACGGACGACGAACGAGACGTGGGTCCCGTCCAGCGCGTATCCGAGATCCCGCTCAAAGACCGAGACGTCGCCCGGTCCGTCGCGAAGCACAGCGTCGAGTGCGGCGATCTGCGCAGCCTGCCCGCTCTCCTCGCGGCGGCGCTGCTCGGCCGAATAAGCGGCGACAAGCTCGCCGATCACCAACTCGGTCCGCGACCACGTCTGCGCCGAACGCCGGGCCAGTGCCTCGGCGGTCGGATCGGTCGCCGACGTGATGGAGGCGGCGGCAAGCGCCTCCTGGTGGGCGGACCGGATGATCCGCGTCACGACGTCGAGCCCGATCTCCAGCTCCACGAAGACCTGGGCCACACGCGCCACCTCGCCGTCGTCGTAGGCGCCCTGCAGCGCGTACCGGTACCCGAGGTCGAGCGCGTCGCGACACGCCCGTCGGAGGTCCACGTCGAGGTCGACGGGAAACGCCCGCGTGCCGTCACGGACGGCGCGAGCCAGACGCTCCACGTGCCCGTCAAGGCCCGGCATGGCAAGACTTGCGCCAACCGCAGTCGCCGGCCGGCTAGCGACCGCCTGCGTGCGGCTCATGTCTCATCCCTCCCGGTCGAAGCGTCCGGCTCCCATGGGCTGACCGTTGGCCGTCACCCCGTCGCGAGAACAGGCGGCCGTCAGCCGGGGGCAGCAGCGAGGCGATCACCGGCCCGCTCGCGGATGAGGTCAGCGGCTTTCTCGGCGATCATCACCGTCGGCGCGTGGGTGTTGCCGCGGGTGACGGTCGGCATGACCGAAGCATCGGCGACATACAGACCATGGAGACCGCGATCGCTCAGCTGCGGGTCGACAACCTTACCGATCGCGCACGTGCCGACGGGGTGGTAGAGGAGCATGAGGCGTTTGCGGACGTCGGCCTCGATCGCGTCGCGGTCCACGGCGTCGGGGCCCGGGGTGAGCTCGCCGGTGATGATCTCAGCGAGCGGCCCCTGCGCGGCGATCTCACGGGCGATCCGGATGCCGGCGATGAGGGCGTCCATGTCCTCGGGCTCGGTCAGCGAGTTGGTCAAGATCCGGACCTTGGCCTGCGGGTCGGCTGATCGCAGCCACACGCGGCCACGGGCCCTGGGCGCTACGAGGACGGGGCCGAGGACGATCGCGTCGCCGTCGTAGGTTGCGGCGCCGTTGTCGTCGAAGTAGGCGCCGCCCATGTGAAACTGCAGGTCGGCGGCCGGCAGGCCCGGGCGAGAGCGTACGAACGCGTTGACCTCGGCCACGGTGGAGGTCAGCGGACCGGTGCGCCGCAGCACCCACTCGGCCATCGGCTTGGGCTTGTCGGCCCCGAAAAGCGTTCCCGTCTCGCTGACGGCGTAGTTCAGCGTGTAGAACGGGTGGTCCTGCAGGTGGTGACCGACGTCGGGCAGCTCGTGGCGGCAGTCGATCCCCACCTCGGCCAACTCGTCCGGTGCGCCGATGCCGGAGAGCATGAGGATCTGCGGGGAGCCGAACGCGCCGGCGGACAGCACCACCCGATCAGCGTCGACGGTGGCCAGGCGGCCACGCGAGTCGGCAAATGTGACGCCGGTGACGGTGCTGCCGCGCAGCTCCAGGCGCTGCACGGTCACCCCGGTCCTCACCTCAAGGTTTCGTCGCGCAAGCGCAGGACGCAGGAACGCGTCGGCCGAGCTCCAGCGCCGCCCGTCCTTCTGCAGCACCTGGAACGGGGAGACGCCGTCCTGCTCGGGGCCGTTGTAGTCGGCGATGCGCGGGATGCCCGCCGCGACGCACGCGTCGAGGATCCGGCGGCCGACCCGGCGCGGGGATCGCTGTTCGGAGACGTGCAGCTCGCCGTCGCCGCCGTGGTATTCGTCGGCGCCGCGGGCGTTTCGCTCAGAGCGCTTGAAGTACGGCAGCACGTCCTGCCAGCTCCAGCCGTCGGCGCCGCCAGCCGCCCAGCCGTCGTAGTCGAACGGGCAACCGCGGACGTACAGCATCGCGTTCATAGAGCTCGAACCGCCCAGGCTCTTGCCGCGCGGCACATACATGCTGCGGCCATCCAACGCGGGCTCCGGCTCGGTGACGTAGTCCCAGTCCAGCTTCGTGTGGAACTGATTGGGAAACGCCGCGGGGATCTTGATGCTCGGCGAGCGGTCCTTGCCGCCGGCCTCCAGCAGCAGCACCCGAGCGGTCGGATCGGCCGACAGGCGATTGGCCAGCACGCAGCCGGCAGAGCCCGCGCCGACGATGACGACGTCGTAGCCGGCCACGGCTCAGGCGCCCGGGACCAGACGGACGGCAGATAGACCAAGCTCGGTGGCGCTCATGGGCCGACCATCGCATAAATCTTTACACCATGTCAAGACTAGCTGTAGGCACTAGGCTAAAAGCATGGCGACGCTCTCCCGGCGGTCCCGCACCGCCGATACCCGCAAGCTCAACGAGCAGGCGCTCATCGACGCGACGATCGCCCTGCTTGAAGAGGGCACGCCCTACGCCGAGATCGGGATCGAGCAGATCGTCCGCAAAGCCGGCCTGTCACGGCCGACGTTCTACGCCTACTTCGAGGACAAGCGCGCACTGATCCTGCACCTCGGCGTCGCGCTGGAGGACGACCTCGGCGCCGCCGCCGAACCGTGGCTGGGCTTTGGCGACGTCCCGCTGCGCGACACCCTGGCCGGCGTCCTGACCGTCTTCACCCGGCACCGCGCCACCGTCCGCGCGGTGACCGAGGCGGCCACCTACGACCCGGATGTCAACGTCTTCTGGCAGGCCTTCCACGACCGCTTCCGCCCCGGGGCCGAGCGCCGCATCGCCGCCGGCTTTCCCGACCTACCCCAGGCCGACGTCGCCGCGCGCGCCTACACGCTCATCTGGATGACTGAACGCGCCTTCACCGAGCACCTCGCACGCCCCACCGTCGACGAGACCGCACTCGTCGACCAGGTCACCTGGATGTGGCAGACGGCCACGAACCAGCGCTGAGCTCAGCCGGCGCCGCCGGGGCTGCCGGCGCTGCCGGCCGGCGCGCGGAGCAGCGAGGCCAGCGGCGTCTGCGGATCGGCCAACGCCGAACGATCCGGCGACAGGCCCTCGGCGATGGCCCGCTTGCTAAACACAAACTCCTGCGCCCGGTTGACGCAGTCCGCGGCGACGAGCTTGCCGTCGGCGAAGTAGAAGCAGGCGAAGGCACGGCCGGCGGTCGGGTCGCCTCGCAGCACGACGTCGTCGTAGCCGGTGTTCAGGCCCGCGATCTGGAGCTTGAGGTCGTACTGGTCCGACCAGAACCACGGGAGGGCGGCGATCGCCTTCTCGGTGCCGCAGATGGTCCCGGCGACGCTCTTGGCCTGCTCGACCGCGTTGGAGACACACTCGAGCCGCAGGCGGCAGTCGTACCGCACATCGAAGTAGTTGGCGCAGTCCCCGGCGGCGAACACGTTCGGGTCGTCGGTGCGTCCATGCGCGTCGATGACGATGCCGTTGTTCACGGTTAGTCCGGCGTCCTGTCCTAGTTCGACGTTGGGAATGACGCCGACACCGACGATCACCAGGCCGGCTGGGATGAGGTCGCCGTCAGTGAGTCGGATGCCGCTGACGCGGCCTTCGCCCTCAATCGCGGCGACGCCGACGCCGACGCGGATGTCGACGCCCTCCTCCCGGTGCACGCGATCGTAGAACGCCGAAACCGCGGGGGCCGTCACGCGCTGCAGGACGCGGTCGGCCGCCTCGAGCACGGTGACCACGACGCCCAACTTGCGCAGCGAAGCCGCTGCCTCCAACCCGATGTACCCGCCGCCGACGACCGCCGCGCGGCCGGTGGCGCCCAGGCTGCCCCGGATGGCCTCGACGTCGGCGGCGTCCCGAAGGTAGTGGACGCCGGCCAGCTCCACCCCAGGGACGTCCAGTTGACGGGGCCGGGCCCCGACGCAGAGCACGAGCTTGTCGTAGCCCAGCGTCTCCCCGTCATTTAGACGGACGGTTTCGGCCTCGCGGCTGATCCCGGTAACGCGGCCGTGGCGGAAGACCACGCGCTGCTTCTCATAGAAGTCCGACTTGCGGATGAGCAGGTCACCGAGCGTCGCGTTTCCGGCGAGGAAGGTCTTGGACAGCGGCGGGCGCTGGTAGGGCAACGATGGCTCGTCGCCGATCAGCACGATCTCGCCGGTCCAGCCGTTCTGGCGCAAGCTGGCGCACAGCTGCGCGCCGGCGTGGCTGGCTCCGACGATGACGACCCGATCCGTGTTCACGACAGTCTCTTGATCGCAGTAGCTGGGCGAATCAGCCGGCCGACGTCTGCTCGACACGAGCGGGCGTCTCGCCGATGCTCTTCTTGGGCGTGAGCTGGACCATCATCTTCTCGTAACCCTTGACGAAGTTCGACTGCACGTAGGTGGGCTCACCCACCACGTCGATCCCGTCGAACCGGGCCAGGAGCTCCTCCCACAGGATGCGCAGCTGCATCTCCGCGAGACGATTGCCCATGCAGCGATGCACGCCGAAGCCGAACGACATGTGGTTGCGCGCGTTCTTGCGATCGATGATCAGGGCGTCAGCGTTCTCGAACTTGCTCTCGTCCCGGTTGCCCGACGCGTACCACATGACGACCACGTCGCCCTTGCGGATGAACTGCCCGCCGAAGTGCACGTCCTGCGTGGCGACCCTACGCATGTACGCCAGCGGCGTCTGCCAACGGATGATCTCCGAGACCATGTTGGGGATCAACGACGGATCAGCCTTGAGCTTCTCGAACTGGTCCGGGTGCTTGCTGAGGGCCAGGACGCCCCCAGACATGGAGTTGCGGGTCGTGTCGTTGCCGCCCACGATGAGCAGCGTCAAGTTCCCCAAGAATTCCATCGGCTTCTTGATGAGGTCCTTCGTGTCCTCGGAGGTCTGCATCAGGGTGATGAGGTCGAACCCGTCGGGCTCGCCGGCAGCCCGGCGCGCCGCCTTGTCGTGCCAAAGCGCCGTGAAGCCCTTCGCGAGCTCCTCCGCGGCGGCGAAGCAGTCGTCCTGGTGCGAGGTGCCGCCCGTGCCCTCCGCCGTTCCGCTGATGGTGTCGGACCAGTACGTGAGCTTGCGCCGCTGCTCGTAGGGGAAGTCGAGGATCGTCGCCAGCATGCGGCCGGTGATCTCGATGGACACCCGCTGGACCCAGTCGAACGGCTCATCCGTCGGCAACCCGTCGAGCACCTCCTGGACCCGCTCACGGATCAAGCCTTCCATCTCCTTGAGGTTCCGCGGCGCTACGACCCCCTGCACGGCCTGGCGCTGGACATCGTGCTTCGGCGGGTCCATCGCGATGAACATCTCCATGTCCAGCGGCGGGGGCCCGAGGATGATGTACGGCTCGGCGGAGAAGACCTTCGGGTTCGAGTCGACAGCCTGGATGTCCTCGTAGCGCGTGATCGACCAGAACGGACCGAACGGGCTCCTGGCCTGGTAGTGGACCGGGGCCTCCTCGCGGAGCCGCGCGAAGTACGGGTACCACTTCTGCTGCCGGTTCATGAACGGATTGCTGACGTCGATCTCGGTCAACGGCACGTCGGCCGGGTCCGGGATCGGCCGCTCGGCGAAGACGAGCGGCTTGCTCAGGCCGGCCAGGCGCTTCGCCTTCTCGACGAGGTGCGCGGCCCGCACCTGCCGGTCGACGGGGACCGTCGCCTGGACCTTGTCGGTGACCCTGGCCTTGGCCCTGTCAAGGACGCTGTCGGTGGTGCTCATGGTCTCGTTCGTCGCCGTTCTGTGGAGATGGTCGGAGCTACATCTGGAATTCAGGGAGGCGGACCTTGAGCCCGTCGAGGCTCGAGCACGCCTTCAGCTGGCAAGAGAGCCGCGAGTTCGGTGCGCGTTCGGGGGACATGTCGATCATCTGGCTCTCCTCTTCGGAGCGGGTCCCCGTCTTGGCGATCCACTCGTCGTCGACGATGACGTGGCACGTCCCGCACGACGCCTCGCCGCCGCAATCGCCGTCGATACCAGGGACGCCGTTGCCCGTGGCGAGCGCCATGAGCGACTCGCCCTCGACAAGATCGACGTCGTGCGCGGTGCCGTCGTGCTCAACGAAAGTGATTGTTCCCATCGTGATCCCTTTCTGGAGTTACAGAAGTCGGTCCGTCGCCGGGACGGCGCTTGTGCCAAGGGCTTTTCCAGCGATGCACGCCGCAAGGCCGCCCGCCGCTCGACGACGAGCTCCTCTCGGCTCGCCGCCCCGAGTCGAACATACGCGACGGCTTTACATCATGTCAAGTGCACTTGGAAGCTCTCGACCGTGCGGCCGGGCACGCCGTGGCTTACGGCGCAGAGCCGAGCAACGCCCGCAAGAGGTCAGGTTGCGGCGATTCCCTCGAGGATCAGCCGTGTGGTGTGCTCCACAAAGTGCTCGACGAGATCACTCGTCAACTGCTGCCCGAAGCCCTGCTCAAGCCAGGGGCGCGCCGCAAAGAGGAAGTGGCTGGCTCCGATGACCGAGAAGAAGAAGAACATCGGGTCGACGGATCGGAAGGCGCCATCTTGCTGCCCGGCGTGCAGCAGCGCGGCCTGCCAGCGCGAGGCTGGAATCACGAATGCCTTGCTGAGGCGCTGGGCGACGTGGGGATCCGGACTGCGGAAGCGCTCGTGGAGTAGCGTGCTCAGAGAGGGAAA
>CAZRLR010000011.1:0-31134 GCA_964600395.1 uncultured Conexibacter sp. | reverse complement strand
GGGCAAGCTTCTCGTGTGGGCCTTTGCCTTCTGCGTCTGCGCCCAGCACCGCAAGGACGGCCGCAAGCGGCACGAGCTGCGTCTCGTAGGGAATGTCTCGGGCTGAGAAGACGTGCTCGGTGTGCAGGAAGGGCACTGCACGTGCGAGCCCCTGCTCGGCGGCATCGGCCCACTTGAGGTACTCGGCCAGCGGCAGTCGCAAGACGTCGCGACGCTTGCAGGACACGGCCGGCGCCTTCTCGGGATCTCCCAGTTCCTTGATCGCAGTGAGTCGCCGGGCGAAAGTCGACAGGAGGGTGACAACCTGGATGAAGTCGGTCTGCTTGACCTTCGATGTCACGGGATGTTCCGTGAAGGTCGACCGCCGCTTGTTCCAGTCGTCTCGCAGGTTGAAGTTGTCGGCGGCGTACGTCGCCGTCAGAAGCTCGA
Source organism: uncultured Conexibacter sp. (assembly GCA_964600395.1). Lineage (GTDB taxonomy): Bacteria > Actinomycetota > Thermoleophilia > Solirubrobacterales > Solirubrobacteraceae > Paraconexibacter. The sequence goes on along the minus strand of CAZRLR010000011.1, from coordinate 30,705 downwards.
AGACGGTCAGCGAGACGCCGCCGGTGTTCACCTTCTCGAAGACCTGACAGACGGCTTCTTTCGGAGTCGACTTGACCAGCTGGATCGCCGGGACCTGGTACTGCACGAACGGACTGATAAGTGCTTCGTGAAAGCGCTGCCACGTCGCGACGCGCTGGGGCTGATCGGCTCCCGGGGCTTGCAGATACGCCATCTGCCACTGCATGACTTCGTTGAAATCAAGAACGATCGAGAGCGGGAACATCCCTGACTCGATCTCGAGCTCGCGCGTCGACACGTCAAGAGTCACGTCGCCTTTGAAGGTCTTGACGAGCTTCTCCGCGGGCACGCTGACGATGGCCTCTTCGCGATCTGCTTCCGGATCTAGGCATTGAGCGATGTCCGCGTAGTACCACCGCGACAGAGGTTTCCCGCGAGAGTCTTGAGTGGGTACAGCAGCGCCGGACTTGAGCGCGAGGTAGAGAGAGGTTGTCCTCTGCTGACCATCTAGCAGCAGAATCTCAGGCTCGATCGAGGCCGGTAGCTCCACTCCCTGAAGCGGACGCGGACGAAACTTCACGTCCGGGTTGCCCGTCTGCAGAGTCATGACAGCGCCGATGGGATACGACAGCGAGATGGATGCCAGCAGCGAACTGATGTGCTGGTCGTCCCACACCCAGCTTCGCTGAAAATCGGGAAGCTGCAGCACTCCCGTCTTCGCTTGTTCGAGCACCTGAGCGAGCGGCACCTCGTCGCTCGTGAACTTCTTCTCCACGTGTCCCCTTCTCTCGGCTGGGAGACATCAGCCTCGCACAAGACAAGCCGCCTGCGATAGGGCGACCGCACTTCGGCCCACCTGGACGACGGGATGTTCTGGACGCTGCCCCAGATCCGGGCGATCGCCTCATTCGACATCGGTCCGACGTCATCGATGGCATCACCCTCAATAAGCGCCGCGACGACACCGGGAGCAGCTTGCCGGCGCACGGACGATGGAGAGCCACATAGGCCCCTAGACGGTTCTGCAACGCTACATGTTGCACTTCCGCGTGCAACACAGTACGTTGCAGAGCATGAACCCCCCGAACAAGGACGACACCTTTCACGCCGGCGACGACCCATCGCTCGCGACCTTCATCAATTACGCGCGCACACGCCAAGGCTTGACGGTGCGCGAGCTCGCGCGCCGTGCCGACGTCCCGGCGAGTCAGATATCGCGAGTGGAACGTGGACAGATCCTGAAGCCGGCCTCTGATTTTCTGATCAGTCTCGCCGTGGCGCTCGGCAGGCCCCCGGAGCCACTGCTGTTCGCCGCCGGCCACATCACCAGCGAGGAGTTCGAGAAGCTCTCCGAGGGCTGGCGCGCAGTGCTGGAGGACGTCGAGCTCGCCTATTCGGTCACGCGCGATTTCATGAGCGACGGCAATCACCTGGTCGCTGCGCAGGGAATTTTCTTCGGACCCGGCGCAGCCGAAATCGCCGGCGGCCTGCTCAGTCTTGGCGAGGGCCGCGAGCAGCAGCAGATCGGCGACCTGCTGAACATGTGGCTTGGCCTTTCCGAGACGCGCCGCAAGCTCCTGCTCGCTTTCGCATCCGATCAGGAGCAACTGTCGCGTCAGGATCGCCTAGGCAAGAACGAGTCGCGCTACTCCGTAAAAATCGAGTTGCAGGGGGAATGATGCCCGCCTCATCGAGTGTCGCGGGGCGGGCTGTGCCAATCACGTTCTCGCGGCATTGCGCGCAACGCTGGAGCGAACGCGCCCGGCCGCATGCGTCTTTGGAGAGCGCGCTGTACGAGCTGGGCGCGATCGCCCGCCACGGGGTAGTCGCGACGCTGCCGACCCTGACGCAGCCGAGCGGTGAGCCACATCTCATCATCGGCGATTTCTTCGTCCCACTCGTGTCGACCCAGGCGGGGCTGCTTGCAGTGACGTGCAAGACTCGCGCCCTTCGGCGGCCGGCGCGTCGCCCGAGTCACCCTCAGACCCGGGAATTTCGACCCCGGAAGCGTGCGTACCGCCGACCGCCACATCCGGACTGGTTGTTCGACTCCATGGTCGAACTGCACGACGAGCGAATGTTCGCCGGCGCCTCGGCGGAGCTACGGTGATTCGGCTGTCTACGTCCGCTGGGCCATCCGGTCACGTCGAGGCTTGAGATGGGCGGAATGCCGGTGGACCTGTCGTCGTGGGTCCGTCCTACGGACACGCTTGGCTTGCCCGATGCCAAAGACCTCGGGTGACGAGCTCTTCGAGCGCTATCTGTGCGACCACCAGATAGATCCCGGGCCGCACGAGCCCGATCTCAGCCATCTGGGCATCGTCAAGCGTCCTGACTTCTTGCCGCGCCGGGGCGAGAGCAGGATCGCGTGTGAAGTCGAGCAGTTCGCTCCCGGCGCGTCGAAGCTCGAGAAGCGGTTGGCGACGACGCGGGTGGGGAGCTTCGGGTCGTCGGAGGTCTACGGCCCGGTTCGTCGACGCGTGGCAAGCGCGGCGAAGCAGCTGAAGCCACTTCGGGATCTCGACATTCCGCTTGTGGTGGTTCTCGCAAACCCGGACGGCGCCATGGTTGCCTTGACCGTCGAAGACGTGCTCGCCGCTCTATTCGGCAACCAGACCTATGTGATGCCGATCGATGCCGCGCTCGGCTCCGCCGTCGGGGAGGGGCGGTTCGAGTTCGGCCGCGACGGCAAGCTCACCAACGATCACGCTTACGTCTCTGCCGTTGCCCTGCTCCGTCGCCGGGAGCACCGCACCGACCGAGTCGCGGAACTAGCAGCAGAGCTTCGAGGTGGCTCCGTCCCGACCGATTTCGACACCGCCAAGGACATGGCCATCGAGCTTCTCGAGCTGCTCGAGCAAGAGGAGCTACCGGAGGGCGACTACCTGTATCTCGACGTCATCGAGACTGCGAGCCCGCACGCCGTGCCGCTTCCGGATGAGTGGTTCGCAGGGGTGAACGACACGCGATGGCGTCTCGACGTCGACGGACGCTTTCGGCAGGTCCGCGGACCCCGCCGGTCTTGACCGGAGAAGTCAAGCTCCGAGTCCGAGTTTGAGGAAGAGCAGGGCGGCAGCCAGCTCGTCCACGCGCCAGTCCGTTGGCTCGAGCTGTCGTACGTCTGTTCGGAACGGCAGACCGGTTTCGCACGCGCGATTTGGCAGGCCCCGGGGGTCGATGTTCGCCGCAACCGGCACGCCCTGGCGGGCTCTGGTGTCGCGTGGAGTACAGCGGAACCGCCAGGTAGCTGGAGCTTCGGGTTGGCCTTATCAGCACCGCACGCCTCTTGTGGCCGCCCCCGTCGCTGAAGGTGACGGCGCTCCAGCACAGGGCGCCGTAACCGTAGGGGGCAAGGTCCATCACCCAGAGCCCGCGGGATCGGGTCAAGCGAGTTCTGCGCCACGCAGCACTTTCGGCCTCGACCAGCGCCTTGCGCTTGACGCTGTCTTCGCCGAGCACCTTCTTGACGTACCCGTCCGCAGACCGTTGTGCGGCGGCTTGTCTTCTTCTTCTTCGATCGGCTTTGATGAGCTCCTCGAGTGTCGGTGCCCGAGGCGTCTCGAACCACGACGGCATCTGCAGGTCGCACCGGCATGCGTCGCACCACCGAAACGCGTGACCGGTGTAGCGCCCGCGCTCGCCCATTCGGACCTTGAGCGGTGTTCCGTGCACTGGACACGAGCCCGCCTGGCGCCCCGCGTCGGAATGCGGTTCGCGAGGGCAAAGCCAGAAGATGTCGCCAGTCGCGGGCGATCCCGGTGGAACGACGAACGTCGCCATCGGCGCACCGCAGTCGGCGCACAGCGCCGGGGGCCACGTCCGCCCGGAAGGTGGCGCCCCCTGCATTCACAAGTTCTACAGGTTCTGCGGGCCGGTGCCGAATGCTCGGTCGCCGAACTCAGCAGCCCGGCTGTGTCCGGGCAGATAGTCGGCGTAGAGCTCGGTGGTCTTGTAGTCGCGATGACCCATCCACTCCTGCAGCGCGCGTAGCGGCGCGCCGGCGGCGGCCATCTGCGTTCCGTAGGTGTGTCGCAGGTCGTGAAAGCGCACCGTGCGGACTCCCGCCGCTTGGAGGGCGCTGCGGAAGCGGCGCCGTAATCGCGAGGCATCCAGGACGTGGCCCGATTCCGGGTGGGCGAACACCATGTCATCGTGGGCGACGTAGGCGGAACGTTCACGATGCTCAGTGAGCGCTGCGACCGGCCAGCCGGCGAGGGGAACGGTCCGGGTCGACCGGCCTGACTTGGGTGTCGTGAACCGGCCACGGGTGTAGGAGCGCGCGACCCGGACAAGGGCTGCGTCGAACTCAACGTCGGCCCATCGCAGGGCGAGGAGTTCACCCTGTCTCAGTCCGGTGGTGGCCGCCACGAGCACAAGCGTCCGGTCGAGCCTTCCGATGTCTGTAGCCGGGAATACCGCGAGCAGGCGCCGCAGCTCCTCGATGGTGAGGAACCGGATGGCCCGGGAGGCCCGATCGAGGGCCGGCCGTTCGGCGGCGTGCACGGGATTGCGTTCCAGATAGCCGCGCCGCACGGCGAAGGCGAAGATGCCGTGCAGCAGGACCAGGTGATTGGAGACGGTCTTGGGTGCAAGACCGGCCCCTCGCTTGACCGCGACGTATCGCGCGACCTCCTCCCCTGTCACCGCGTCCGCAGCTCGCCGGCCAAAGTACGGGTCGAGGTGCCTGCGAAGGATGCCTTCGTAGTCCTGGACGGTTGTCGCCTTGCGGTTCCTGACGACCCGCGCGTGTTCGACGTACAGCGCGCCGAGCTCGCCGACCGATAGGCGCCCGACTGCGGGCGGGGCCTTGATTTCCAGCATGAGTTTGCGCAGGCGATCCTCGGCCTGCCGTCGGGTCAGCCCGTCCGCGGCGCCGGCGGTGCGGACGGGCCCGAGCTTGCGTTTGACGAGGCGTCCGTCGATGCGCCATTGACCGAACCACGAGCCGCGGAGCTGGAGCAGCGAACCAGAGCCGTACGGCCGTTTGGCGGTCGGTCGGCTCATCGGTCGCTATCTGTTCGCAGCCGGTGCGCGATCTTCTCGAGCTCACCGGCCGCCACCCGTGGGGCGGGACGCTCGCCCGGTCTACGCAGATAGCGGGCGATCATGCGGATCTGCGTAGCGACGCTGAGCAGCTGCACGTCGAGCTCGCGCTGCGCGCAGCACGGGCACCTGAGCACCTGGGGAAGCTTCTCCTCAAAGCACTCGAAGGTCATCGCGCTGTCGCATCGCTCACAGCGCGCCGCGGCGAGGGTTCTGGGAAAGCTCACGCCAACTCCCGGCGCTCGCGCCACGTGGCCCGACGGTCGTCCCCGAGCGGCAGTCGCGTGATGTCGTCCGGTGCGCTCACCGCGTCACGCAGTCGCGATTCGATCACCTCGAGATCCGCCTTGGTGATGGCCGCGGTGGTCGGCACTTCCCGGTCGGGAACGATGCGCCAGCGACGACGATCGGAGGCCAGCCCTTCGGCAGCCTGCCTCAAGCGGTCCAGGAGCGCCTCGGCCCGGCGCAGCTCGTCGAGGCCGACGATCACCCTGGCGACGTGGTCCTGTCCGACGAGCAGCCCGGCGTCCACGTCGTCGAGGAGCTTGCGGTGCTGTTCTTCGAGACGAGCGATCCGGCTCTCGACAGCCAGACGTGCGCGTACGTTCTCGGCGAAGGCATCCGCGTCGATGATCCGGTGGGCACCTTCGTCGGTACACAGAGACCGAGACGCGAGCTCGATGCCATATCGCGTCCAGCGCTCTCGCCCTTTTCGCGACTGCACGTCCCCGTAGCCCATGGGGTCAGAACGGACCTTGTGATCGAGCACCGCATCCGCCACGTCGCGGCCCGTGACCAGATGTTCCTCATCGACCAGCAGCTGTCGGGCGGCGGTCCGGATGACCACCTGCTCGGTCGTCGAGCGCAGTCGGTGGGCGCTGTAGCCGTTCGGTCGCCCGTTCGCGCGCTTGCGGCGCTGGTCGACGGTCGGCAGCAGCGGATCACTGACCGCCGACCCACCGAGCATGTGGGTCATCGCTTCCTCGCTGGGACGCTCCGTCGGGTTCCAGATCTCGGCGGCGAGCAGGAAGGCATTCTGCGGCCACGGCCGGTCTTGGGGCGCCTTGGCCCACGAGCAACGCAACCGCGGAACTCGTTCGCAGTACAGCCGCCGCGCGAGCAGCATCATGCCCTCGACGAGTTCGGCGTCACGCGCGGCCAAGCCTTTCCAGAACGGGCGGTCGACCGGGTGACCCTTGACATGGGTGAATCGCAGCGCTGGCCCGACATCACCGTCGGGGAACACATGCTGGCCGTCGTAGTCCTCGTGTCGCAACCAGCTCAGGCTTCCGACCCGGCTGCCCGTGACGGTGACCAGCACGAGGATCAGGCGCTTGCGCATGACGGTCCACACCCCGGCCTTGGTCAAGTTCACGATGCTCAGCGCGCGCAGCCTCGCCAGCTCCCCGGCTTCACACTCGAGCCGCCGCTTGACCTCCGCATCCAGGTCGTGCGCCGTGGCGCGCACCAGCCACAGCGGCGCGGCGCTGCGATCGGTCTCCGCAGCCGCCGTCGACGGCATCTCGATCTCCGGCACGAACGTCCACCCGTCAAGACGAGCATCGGGGAACGCAACCGCCCGCAAGTGGACCGCACACTTCAACAGTCGTTTGAAGGCCTCGCGGCGGCTCGTCACTGCCCGCCGCGAGATCGGTCCGGCATCGCGCGAGGACTTCGCCGGCAGCTGCCGTTGGGCGACGACGTAGAGCGCACTGCTGATCGTGGTGATGGCCTGCGTCGGCCCGGCCGTGATCAGCTCCTCTAAGGGATGCCACAGTTCTCGCGGGACGAACGCCTCAAGCAGTTCGGTGTCAAGAGCCGCCCACTGGCCCTGCTCGTGCACCAGACGTTCCCACTGCGCCCGCAGCTCGTGGCGCTGAATACCCAAGTCCCGGAGGAGCCTTTTGGCGCCGCGCCCAGGAGTCTTGCTGCTGACGTCGTGCGGCAGGGCATCCAAGGCGTGTAGCGCCCGCCTAGCGGCGTCGATGTCGGCGCCGGTCGCGTTGTTGGAGGCGGCGAGCAGCCGCGACAGCAAGCTTTCGACGAGGATCGGTTCGCCCATCTCAGCCACCCCTTTGGTGGCGACGCACCGCCGGCTGATCGGCAGACCCGTGGCTTAGGTCGGCCCCGGTGGCAAGGTCATGGGCTGTCGCGCGAAGGAGCCGCAGCGGGGGCCCGCTGCGTTCAGTGGGCACCGCTGCGGTCGCGTGGCCGGAGGTGGCGGGCCGTCGTGAGACGAGGCGGGCGATCAGGCTTGAGCAGCTCATCTCAGCTGCCCTCCTTTGCTGAAGCCGCGTTTGTGACAGTCACGTCGCAGCATGTAGGGGACTGAGAGAAACCCGAGCCGATCATGGGTGGGTTCGCGGCTGTCCCGGTCATCGGGCACGCTCCACGAGTCCGGTCTCCTGGGACTTCAGCCACTCGATCACCGCGGCCCGTCGGTAGCGGCGGTAGCGCCCGAGCGTAACTGTTGGGATCGTCCCTCGCCGCGACTGGTCATAGACCCAGCCGCGGGTCATGCCGATCATCTGAGCGACGTCTTCTGCGGTGAGCAGCTCGTCGGTTCTGCCTGATGCGTTTGTCATGCTTCGGGAGCCTGCGGGACACGCTGAGCGCTGTCTGCCAGGCCCTACCGCTCTACGACCCTGCCTCCCTACCGCACGCGTGGCCCACAAGCTCCCCGACTTCCGATTCCCGCCCCGCGATAGCCGCACCACGGCAGAACGGGTCGACGAAGTCATGCAGCGGGTCGCGGAACTGCGCGAGCGCTACCCCGCCGAAGATCAGGGCAGGGTGCTCAGCGACGTGGCGTACGAGCTGGGTGTGTCATACCGGACCGTCGCGCGTCTCTATCAGGCGGGGCTGCGAGCTTTGCGGTCGTAGTACCTATTGGATGTGGCTTGCCGCGCGGACGTATGGTGCGTCGCGTCTCGACAGCACTACGACAGGACGAAGGGACCAGGTCTGATGTTCAAGCGCAAGAAGAGCAATGGCTCGGATCCGTTCGGCGACTCGACGCCGGTGCCGACTGCTTTGCCCGCGCTGCCCCGCCGGGGCAATTGCGAGGTCGTCATCTTGGCGGCGGGCGACAAGAAGATTCAGGTCATCAAGGTGGTTCGCGCCGCCACAGGGCTAGGGCTGAAAGAGGCAAAAGCACTCGTAGACGTGACCCCCTCGTCTCTCGGGTTCTTCCAGAGCGGCGACGCCGAACTACTACGCGCGCACCTAGTGGAGGCCGGCGGCACCGCGGCGGTGAACCGTCCCTCGGGGGACACGCAGCCGGAGTTCCTTGCGGCGATCGGACAGCTTGTCGTGCAATCGGACTGTCTGTACACCCCCGAGGGCGACCGGCATCTGTTGAGCGCTCAGTCGACTGCGTCGGTTGACGCCACCGGCTCGGTACAGGTCACCCGAGGCCGGGACCTCGCCGCCAAAGCTGTCGGCGGACTTCTGATGCCAGGTGGCGTCTTCCTATTCGGAAACGCGCGCGAGCAGGTTCACGACGTTCGTGAGCTGTACATCTCGATCGAAGACCCAACCTGGCACTACGTTGTCGCGGTCCACCCAGACCTCGGTCGGGAGGCTCGCGATATTGCAGCAGCGGTGCGGCGCGCAGCGGCGGCGCTTTCGCCCATCCCCGCCGGCTCGACGGGTGACGCTGCTGCGCTAGATCCTGTCGAGCTGCTCGAACGCCTGGTGGCGCTCCGCGACCGCGGAGTCCTCACTGAAGAGGAGTTCGCCGGCGAAAAGGCGCGAATCCTCGGCCAGTAGCTCGTGCCGTCCGTTTAGCGACTCGGCGGCCCCGGGCGTCTGGCGTTCCTATCGCTTCCGGGGCGCCGCCTGGGCACGCTCATCTGCTCGTCGCGCCACCACGTTGCCTTGGGTGGCGCCGGACGTGCCACCGGCCCGACACCCATCCCGCGGGCCAAGGAACCCACACGATGCGAAACAGCAGTTCCCCCTCGTAGCGGAGCTCGAACTCCGACTCCTCTCGAGGAAGCCCGCGGGGCCGCCGGATACTCATCGACGCGGCATACCGGGAGCCGACCTGACGGCGCTGACCAGCATGGTTTCTGGGCAACCCTCGCGGTGACGTCTTTCTCCAGGCGGGAAATAGTTGATCGATCGGCGAATTTCGTTCTGCATGTTCAAGAACCAGGCGGGACCGATAGACACTCCGGTTGCGCGACGACGTCGGCTAACAGCCACGCCGCGACTTTCTCAGAACGAGAAGCACTATGAGAGGGGCGTCAGGCCGCGGCGTCCGTCGGCTCAGCGTTGGCCCGTACGGACGCGATCGTCGCAATGAGCCGGTCGACGTCTGGCTCGGTGAAGAGAGACTCGGGGCCCGTCGGGGCTAGCCGTGTGAACGGCGGTTCGTAAAGCAGGCTCGGATCCATCGCGCCGTTGATCGTGAGGTGCTCCACCACAAGCGCGACGAAGTCGAGCTGACTTGAGCTGAGCGCGCGCCCATCGATGAAGGCGGCCAGCGCGTCCGTTGCGGCATCCCGTTCGAGGCCGACGAGGGATCGGATGAAAATCCCGAGGCCGGCGGCCTCCGCGACGGCGCGTTGTAGATCCGTCGCGTCACCGATGCCGGCGGCGGCCAGCATCGCCGCGAGTTCGTCAAGGTCGGTGGCGGTGAGCGGCCGATTGCGCCGCAGCTTTTGCAGCGCGACGTGGTCCTCGTGCTCGCGGAGGTACACGCGAGCCTTCTCACGGAAGCGTTCGTAGCCGCCTCCTGTCGCCACTCCGGCGAGCTCGACCTCCTCGAGCGTGCCAAGGTCGTCCTCGAAGTCGGTGTAGACCACGACGCGCCGGCGCTTCTCCAGCAGTCGGACGAGGCCGCGGACACGGCGGCGGGCGCCCTCAAGCATGGGCAGCGTGATGTCGACCCACCACGTATCGCCAGCGAGGTCCTCGAGGAGGCCCTGTTGCTCGGCGATGACGGGGATCGCGGTCTGCTCAAGTAGGCCCGCGGCTATCGCCTGCACCTGGCCGCGCAGCCGTTCCTGGCCGGGCTCGGCGCGCAGGCGGCACAGCTGCAGTCGCAGGATGATGAGGTCGAAGCGCTTGGCCTCCTCGTCCTCGTCGTCAATCGGGGTGGGCAGGTCGCCGAGGTGAGCGTGGAGCTCGGTCGCCTGCTCGAGGCCGAGGTCCGTCCATGCCTCTGGCTTGCCGTATTCCTCGGCCCACTTGCGATGTGGGCGGACGAGGAAGTTGTCGACGTTCATCGCCGCAACCTGCTCGCGCAGCGTGTCGACGAGGTCGCGGCGCAGACCGGCATCGCTGACCGTGCCGTCGCCCTCCCCCGCCGCGCCGGCGAGCCCGACGACGAGCTCCAGGCGCTCCCCGAACAGCCGTGACCGCAGCGACGGCGCTACTACGCCGGCACGCTCCAGGATGTCCTGATTGAAGTAGGCGACGTTGTCACAGACGTCGAAGACGAGGAAGTCCTGCTTGGCCTCGCCAGGACCGAACAGGTCAGGGCGCAGCCGCGTTCCCCGGCCGATCATCTGCCAGAATTTCGTCTTCGAGCGGACGGTCTTGAAGAAGACGAGGTTGACGACCTCGGGCACATCGATACCCGTGTCGAGCATGTCGACGGAGACCGCGATGTGGGGCGCCTTATCGACTGCCGAGAAGTCATTGATGAGGCTCTGGGCGTACTCGGTGCGGTGGGTGATGACCCGGGCGAACTGCCCTGCGTGCTCGGGGTAGTTCACGTCGAACCGCTGCGCGATGAACTCGGCGTGTGCGTTGTTCTTCGCGAAGATGATCGTCTTGCCCAGACGGTCACCGCCCGCGACCCGGTGCCCGCGGGTCATGAGCGTGGCTAGGACCTTGTCGACGGTGTCGGCATTGAACAGCCAACGGTTTACAGCCTCGGCGGCGACCTCGTCGGGGATCTCTTCCTCGCCCCAGTCCTGTTCCTCCCACTGTGCCTTCTCGTCCTCGGTGAGGTCGTCGTAGCGGACGCCGGCGCTCGGGAACTTCAGCGGGACGCGGATCGCGCGCGGCGGGACGAGGTATCCCTCGCTGACTGCCTCGTCGAGGCCGTACACGTCTGTCGGCACGCCCGGTTCGAGGTCGAAGAGCCCGTAGGTGTTGCGGTCGATCTCGTCCTTCGGCGTCGCCGTCAGCCCGACGAGCAGCGCGTCGAAGTACGCGAAGATCGCGCGGTACTTCTGGTAGACGGAGCGGTGCGCCTCGTCGATGACGATGAGGTCGAAGAACCCGGGCCCGAACCGTCGCTCCGCCCCCGCCCCGGGCTCGCCGATGAGCCCCATCATCGTCGGGTACGTGGAGGCGTAGACCCGACCGGTCTCGCTGCGCTCGCTCACGAGGTTCACCGTCGTCGCATTCGGCAGGTGTGCCTTGAACGCTCCGACCGCCTGGTTGACGAGCGCCACCCGATCGGCGAGGAACAGAACGTTCTTCACCCAGCTCGCGCGCATGAGCACGTCCGCGAGCGCGATGACGGTGCGGGTCTTCCCAGCCCCCGTCGCCATGACGACGAGTGCCTTACGCTGGCGGTCGGTCTCAAAGGACTCACCGATCCGGCGGATCGCCCGATGCTGGTAGTGGCGCTCGACGATCGCCGAGTCGATCTCGAGCTCGGCCAGGGCGGTCCGGTCGCTGCGCCCGTTGACGAGCTGCTGCAGCTCGTCCTGCGTGTAGAAGCCCTCCACCGCCCGCGGCGGGTAGCGCGTGTCGTCCCATATCCAGTGCTCGTAGCCGCTCGAGTAGACGATCACGGGCCGCTGCCCGAACTGCTGGTTCAGGCAGTCGGCGTAGAGCTTGGCCTGCTGACGGCCGACGCGGGGGTCGCGGCTCGTGCGCTTGGCCTCCACCACCGCGAGAGGAAGGCCGTCCTCGCCCCACAGCACGTAGTCGACGTAGCCGACCTCCTGCTGGTTCGGCATCCCGTAGACCTCGAACTCGCGGTCCCGCGGCTTGTCTAGCGGCCATCCCGATTCCTTGAGCAGCACGTCGATGAAGCGCTTGCGCGTCTGCTCCTCGTCGTAGTCATGCCGGTCCGGCCGGCTGGCGTTAGCTGCCTTGACCTGAGCAATCTCGGCGCGCAGCGCGGCGAGCTGCGTCTGCAGCTCCGCGTTGTCCTCCCGCGTGCGCTGCAGCTCCGCGTCCCGCGCCTCGTCTTCGGCCCGCTGCCGGGCCAGCGCCTCCACGGTCGCTCGCTGCTGCTCCGCCGTTGCCGGCCGCGGGATCGCCGCCGCGTCGAACGTGAGGCTCGCGTGTGGGGCGTCCGCCGGGTCGCGCGCGTAGGCCCGCGCCAGCCAGTACATGAAATGGAACAGCTCGCGTACCGTGGCGAGCGCCTCGTCCGCGGTAATCGCCCTGCGCCGCTCGTGGACGGCCGAGTTGCCCTGCTTGCGGATCAGGTGCATCTTCGTCTGGATCCGCGGCTCCACCGTGGCCTTGAAGGACGGCTCGAACAACATCGCCGACAGGTCGTCCTTATACGGCCGTACGAGCGATCCGTCCGCGTCGTACATCCAATGCACCGCGAGTTCTAGCGCCCGCCGCGCGTAGAAGCACGCCGCTCGCGGGTCGGCGACGACGTTTCGCTCGGCCTTCGCCACCTCGACCGCTAGCTCCGGATGCGTCGCCTTCAGGAACGAGAAGTTCGAGGGCGAGCGGGGGACAGGGGCGGCCACTTGGTCAGAGCTCCCCGGCGAAGGCGCGATGTTGAACCGACTCGAAGAGAGTGTCGAGGAGGCGGAGGTGTCGCATGCCTCGCTCGTGCGCGCTCCACGCCGCGCAGTAACAGGCCGCGAACTCGCGCTGGACGCTCACGGGCGGAGAGATGACCTCGACGCCCATAAGCTTCTCAGCGGAGATGTTCTTCATCGACCCGCTCGTCCCCGTAGCTCGTTGCTTTATCTGGTGCCGGACCGCCGGGGTATGAAAAAGCTCTCGGATGAACTCTGGAACAGCGTTCTCCGGGTCCTTCCACACGAACCGCCAGATCTTGTCGGGGAGCAGCAGATTGTCGTACGCACCCTTGACAAGCACGACCGCTCCGACAAGATCTGAGGTGTTCGCTCGGCTGATGAGAAGGTCTGCGTCACGCACGCGGTGCGCCGCTGGCGCTCGGTACTCGCGCGGGACGGGACGACTCTCGGCCGGCCGGAATGAACCTGAAGTCACGGCACTCACGCGCAGGACGCGATCCGACGCAGTTACATCGTCGTCGCCTGCACTTGCAAAGCTCCGTCCCCCTTGGAAGGCGGCCACGAAGTGCGAGACCGGAACCGTGTCCCACCCGCGCGAGTTCGTGCTGACGTCGCCAAACATCTCAACAAAGCGCTGAGCGCTTAGCGTCGCAGCGGCAGCAGTCCATGCTCGTCGCTTGGCCCGAAGGTCGTCGGCTAAGTTGAGCGCGGCAGCGATTCGTCGCTGCTCGCAGATCGGGGGAAGCGGGATGCGGACCCTGGCAACGACGGCCTTCGAAATCTCCTTAAACGTTGCCCCAGTCCCGAGATCATGCAAACGCTGGCGATTCGTCGTGAGCCACCACGCTAGGTAGTCAGCGTTGAGCACATCAGCTTGGGGAACGAGGCTACGGAAGCCCTGATTTGTTGCCATCGGGACGGAGTTGATCGCCACCAGACCAATCGGTGCGCGCGAGCTTAGGAGCACCGATCCAACGGGCAATTGGCGCGCAGCCGAGGCCTGAAGGCCGGCTGGGGTAATCGTTCGGCCAGTGGAGCTGATTCGCCTCACCGTTTGATCGCTCAGGTCCTTCGGCGTCACCCATGGGATGTCTCCGCCCCAGTATTTCGGCTCCCCCGATCGCGGCGTGCCGCCGCCCACCAGTTCACAAATCTCGCCCAGCGCCGCTTCTGTCCAGCCCGCTTTCACCCCACCATCCCCCTCAACTCCTCGAGGCCCGCGCGGATCTCGTCCTCGAGCTGCCCGAGCTCGGCGATGATGTCGGCCGGGTTGCGGTGCTCGGCCTCCTCGTAGACAGTCTCTTTGTAGCGGTTGAGGGAGAGGTCGTAGTCCTGGGCGACGATGTCTGCCATCGAGACGCAGAAGCTTTGGTCGGTGCGGGCTCGGTCGCGTTCCCCGGTGTCCTTCTCGGACCAGCGGACGAGGACGTCCGGCAGGTTGTTCTTCGCGTGCTCCTCCGGCGAGAGCGTGCCCGCGAGAACGCCGAGGCGGTCCTCGTCGAGGAGCGGGGTCCGCTTGTCGTCGAGGCTGTAGCCGTCGGCGGCGAGGTCGTAAAACCAGACGTGGTCAGTACCGCCGCTCTCGGTCTTTGTGAAGAACACGATCGCGGTCGAGACGCCGGCGTAGGGCTTGAAGACCCCGCTCGGGAGCTTGACGATCGCGTCGAGCTTCTGATCCTCGACGAGGATCCGGCGTAGCTCCTTATGCGCACGGCTCGAGCCGAAGAGGACACCGTCCGGAACGATCACCGCGGCCCGACCGCCCGGCTTCAGGAGGCGCAGAAAGAGGGCCATGAACAGCAGCTCGGTCTTCTTGGTCTTGAGCACCTGCAGGAGGTTCTGCGCCGTTGCCTCGTAGTCGAGGCTCCCCGCGAACGGCGGATTCGCCAGGATCAGCGAATAGAGCCCTTCCTCCTCGCCGGTGCCCTGCGCGAGTGAATCGCGGTAGCGGATGTCGGGCGACTCAATGCCGTGCAGCAGCATGTTCATCGATCCGATCCGAAGCATCGTCCCGTCGAAGTCGAAGCCGTGAAACATGCTGTTGTGGAAGTGCCTTCGCTGCTCGGCGTTGTGCTCGACGCCCGGGTGGGCCGCCCGGACGTAGGCGCTCGAGCTGACGAGGAAACCGGCGGTGCCGCAGGCCGGGTCGCAAATCTCGTCGGTCGGCTTGGGCGCGGTCATCGCGACCATCAGGTCGATGATGTGACGCGGCGTGCGGAACTGCCCGTTCTGCCCGGCCGAAGCGATCTTCCCGAGCATGTACTCATAGACGTCGCCCTTAGTGTCGCGGCCCTCCATCGGCAGTTCGTCGATGAGATCTACGACCTTCGCGAGGAGGGCAGGAGTCGGGATCGTGAACCGGGCGTCGCGCATGTGGTGCGAGTAGGTCGATCCGTCGCCGCCGATCTGACGAAGGAACGGGAACACGCGCTCGCTCACGACCTCGAACATCTGTCCCGCCTCACGATCCTTCAGGCGCGACCAACGAAGGTCGGCGTACGGCTGGCCGAGCTCGTCGACGCCCGCGGGAAAGACAGGGTCCTCGATTGTCCTGCCGAGCCGGTTGGCCTTGTTCTCTCGCGCGGTGTGCAGCTCGTCCAGGCGCCGGATGAACAGCAGGTACGTGAGCTGTTCCATCACCTCAAGCGGGTTCGCGATCCCGCCGGACCAGAAGGCGTCCCAGATGCGGTCGACCTTAGTGCGGAGCTCCCCGGCAATCACGGCGAGCAGCCTAACCGGAGTGAACTTGTCTCCGGCGGGCACTGTCTCGTCTGCCCATGCAGCGAGCGCCGGATGCCGGGCGCACTAAATCTGTGTAGATCAAGATCCTCGAGCGACAGCTAGCGTCGAACATGGGAAACTTCGCAGGTGCTCCTCATAGGCCTCGCAGACTCACCGCAGGACGGGTCGGTGCGGAACCCGCAACCTTGTCGTGCGGATCTGAGAAGTGCGTCTCAACGCAACGATTTAAGGGAGCAGGCGGTTCGGTGGCCGCGGCTACGCGCGACTCGAGCGCGTCGACATCTTGCGTCCTTCGGCCGCCCCCACCCGTGAGTCTTGGGGATTCTGGGCGCCGCGCTGGCGGCCCATTCGTGGATAAGCAGCGACAGTTGCTTGTTGAGGAATTACTGCGCGAATACGAAACCGTCAGCGAGGTGGGCGAGCCTTGTCTCATTTCACTGGAGGCGCCGCGCGGCTGGGGCAAGACCAGGATCGTGCACGAGCTTTATCAGCAGCTTGCGGCGCGTCAACAATCGGGGTATTGGCCAAGAAGCCTCACCGTTGAACCCGATGAAGGGTCGGCCATCCGGCACGTCGTCTTCCCGTCGTCAGTTGAGCGCCCGAGCGGCGCCCAGCCCGAGTGGTTGTGGTGGGGCCTGAATTGCCAGCTGAGGCCGGACGGGCGTCCTGCGCAGGTCCTGGCCACGGAGATTCATCAGATCGAGGCGCACGCAGCCAGCGTGATTGCAGCAGCCCACGTCCGAGGTCAAGCAATGTCCGCCGGACGAGCTCTCGCTGTAGCTCTTGCTGGCACCGTACTTCCGCTGGTGGGAGCGGGAGCAGCCGCCGCCGACGTAGCGGCGGAACTGTGGCGCACGGTTAACAGCAAACGGGCTGCGGTCCGCCACCAGCTGGCTCAGACCGTTGACCCTGAGGCAGCGGCGGGCCTCGAGTTGC
Organism: uncultured Conexibacter sp.; assembly: GCA_964600395.1. GTDB lineage: Bacteria > Actinomycetota > Thermoleophilia > Solirubrobacterales > Solirubrobacteraceae > Paraconexibacter. Next base: position 14,308 of record CAZRLR010000011.1, on the reverse strand, counting down.
TCGAACGCGGGGTTGCCGTATTAGGCGCGGCCGCCGCGGCTGGATTACCGGTCGTCCTCGTCGTCGATGACGCTCACGATGCAGACGCAACGACCGTGAACCTCTTGAAGAGCGTGCTCTCACGCAAAGAGCGTGTCTTGGTGCTTTGCACAGCTTGGCCCGACCGCCTTGCCGGGGCCCCCGACGGCTCGTTCGGCGCCATGCTGCAGGAACAGGATCCCCGACAGATTCGTCGCATGAGCTTGGAGCGGCTAACGCCTTCGGCCCTAGAGCACCTGGTACTCGATCACGCGCCGCGGACTGAGATCGCCGTGGTTCGCGCCTTCGTTGATCGTGCCGACGGGAACCCTCTTGTCCTGAACGGACTCCTTGCTTCCCGGCGTGTTCGAAGGGCGACCTCGGAAGACCAGATTCGCATCCCTCCGTCAGAGGTCCAGCGGTTGGCGAACACCCTGCGCGGTCAGTTGGAGGAGCGCTGGCGTGAGCTAGACGAGCCCGTCCGTGACGCGCTGGCCATCGCCGGCCTACAGGGGCGGGAGTTCCTCGACGAACTCGTGACTGCCGCGGCCCAAGCGATCGGCTGGGACGAAGATCCCGCCTTGAGGCTGCCCAACGCCGAGACGCAACTGCACTGGTTGCGGCGGCTCGACGGGTACTACGTATTTCAGGAGCGATACCTCGTCGAGATCGCTGAGCGCGAGGTACGGGAACTGTTGGACGCGGACGAGATCTCTGAGGCGCTCGATGTCATGGCCAGACGAGTAGGCCAGCTGCTTGGTCACGCAGCAGGAGCCTGGGTCTCATTGCCAACACCTCTCGTCTTGCGCTTGATGGCGCTCGATGTGGCTCTCGCTCAACGAACCGGGCACCATCGGGAAAGCGCGGCCGTTTCGGCCGTCGCGCTCGCTCGGTTCAACGCGGACGCTGGTGCGCTGGACGAGGCAGAAATGTACTCGCGCGACGCCATAAGGTTGGGCAGCGACACGCCGACGCGAACATCAGGGGCCGGGATCCTGGCCGTCGTTCTCGGACGGCAGGGCCGCGTCGAGGAAGAGCTCGCGGTTCTCGAGGGGGAGCGGCCTCGACTGCCGGACGGGTCCGTTGACGCCGCCATCCTCGACAAGCAGATCGCCGAGGCGCTCCTCTCATCGGGCAGGGTCGATGAGGCTGAGGCGGCCGCGCGTCGGACGCTCGAGGCTTCGGACCCGTGGGCGCAGCAAGCGCTGACGCAGGTGTTGCGCGCTCGGGGGGACCTCGACCGAGCCCTCACCCACCAGCGCTCGGTCGTCGAGCGAACGGAGCACGCCGATGGGCTTCCCCCGTCCGCGCTTGCCGATGTCGTCTTCGTTCTTGCCGAACTGGAGCGGGAAACCGGGGACGCAGTCGCGGCGGTCGAGACCGCTCGTCGTGCCGCGCAACTGGCACAAGACGCCGTCGACGTGCACGCTACCCTTCGCGCCCGCGAACTCGAGGCACTGGCGCACACTGACCTCGCCGAGTTCGAAATCGCCAGGGACCTCCTCCGCGATGTGGCCTCGGAGTATTCAGGTACGACGGGGCGGTGGGCGTCGTCAGAGCTCGCTGCGCTGAGCGAGCTCGCTAGGGCTGAAATCGGCTGTGGCGATCCGAAGGCAGCCCGCGAGCAGCTTGAGCACCTGCTTCCTCGGTGGCACGACGTCACTGGTCCCGACCACCCGAACGTGGCGCTGACGGAGTGGCTGATCCTTAGATGCCAATCACTGCTCAGCGAACCCGCCATGATGTTCCGAGCGGCCGTCAACGAGGTACGCAACGGCAGGGCGGACCGAGTGATCGAGGTAGCCGCTTGTTTGGCCGCGCGCGCCGACACCTCCGAGGAGCAACGACGAGCCTCCTCACTGCTGGCAGCAGCGTTGTGGCACGCCGGCCGGGGCGCGGCCTCTCTCAAGGTCGCGACGGAGACGGCTCGTCGTGATGGAACCGCGCGTTCTCAAGCGGAAGCCGAGCGCCTGGCCGAATGGCTAAGCGTGTCGGGTGAGCCCGAATCGAGCATGGACGACGTCGAGCTAGCGGTCCGTGACGCCCTATTAGAGATCGCGAGGAGCGCCAGGCGCAGCCCACTGCTCGAGATGACGATCATCGAGACCGTCCGCGACGGATTGAAGGAGATAGCTGGCCGGGAGCAAGACTCGGTGGCCGCCTTTGCGCTTATGGGACTCACGCGCGCCGCATCGCGGATGAGTCTCGGCTATCCCACGTTTCACGCACTGCAGTCCCCCGCTCCATTCACCTCGGCTTTGGCGGAGGGGGCGCGAAGCATCGTCTGGGATTCCCCGGCCATCGTCCTGTTGTCAAGGCTGGACGGGGCGTTGGCGGGTGAACTCCTCGACGACGACGCGCCTGAGATGGTTGCGCGGAAGGCGTCCTTCTGGCTCACCGCCGCGATCTTCAGCGGGCGAGAGTCGAGGGCTGTTGACGAGGCCGTACCTCACCTTGGATGGATGTTCATTCCGCCGACTTGAGCGCGCAGGCGAACACTGGCAACGCTGGTGACAGCTGCCGAGCCGGTCATCATGCCGCCAGCGGCGACCGACTTGCAGTGGCTGAAGCCTCACCGACGTTCCGTCACGCAAGGAGTGGCATGGCAGTACGAGACCTTGGAAGCGCGCGAGCACCCCCTTGATGCTCATTTGATGCCGCCGTACGAGCCACTCACGCCGCGCCTAAACACGAAAGGCCCCTGGCGAGAGGGGCCCTTCGTAGTAGCGGGGGCAGGATTCGAACCTGCGACCTTCGGGTTATGAGCCCGACGAGCTACCAGACTGCTCCACCCCGCGGCGGGTTGTGAAATATAGCACCCGGCCCCGGCCCGCGGGCCCCCGCCTCGCCCGGCGCGGACACGCGGGACCCGCCGTTGCGGCAGGCCCGGCGTCCGTCCCTCAGGTCAGTGCGTGCCCATCCACGCGAGGGCCGCCTTGGCGCCGGCGGCCACGACGCCACCGTGGTCGACGCCGGGCAGGATGTCCTCGCTGATCGTCGTCCCGCGCGCGCTCAGCTCGTCCACGAGCTGCTTGGTGAACGTCGGGAAGACCGTCGAGTCCTTGTCGCCCTGGAGGACGAGCACGGGCGTCTTGACCGTCAGGTTCTCGGGGTCGTTGTTCTTGTCGATGGCGGCGACGAGCGGCTTGATGTCGGCATCGGCCTTGACGAGGTCCGCCGGGGCGAGCCCGCCGAAGGAGTCGGCCTCGCCGAGCTCGGGCTGGCACTTGGTCTGCGTCTGCGGGTAGAGCGCCGTGGCGGCCGGGGTGAGCAGCGACGGGACGTCGATGCCGACCTTCGCGACGTCGATGCCGCGCAGGATCGAGGCTGCCAGCGCCGTCAGGCCGCCACCCGGCGACGTGAGGTTGCGCAGCAGGCCGGCCTGCTCGGACAGGTGCGACGCGGGCGCGAACGCGACGGTGCCGCGGAGCTGCAGCTCGGGCGTCCAGGACGGCGCCAGCGACGCGGCCCACAGCGCGGCGTGGCCGCCCTGGGAGTGGCCGGCGATGTAGAGCTTCTTGCTCAGCGTCTTGGGGTTGAGCGCGCGGGCGGCGCGCACGACGTCGAGCACCGAGCGGCCTTCGGAGCGGCCGATGAGGTACGGGTGGTCACCCGGCGTTCCGAGCCCCTCGTAGTCGGTGCGTACGACCGCGTAGCCGGCCTTGAGCATCGCCTTGAACGTCGGGTAGGCGTAGCTCGTGTAGCCGGCGACGGCGCCCGTGCCGGGGTTGCGCGTCGGGGCGCAGACGTCGGCGATGCCGGTCGTCCCGTGCGCGAAGCTGATGATCGGCCAGCCGCCCTTGGGCGCCTTGCCCTTGGGCAGCGTGACGCTGCCGGAGACCGCGACGGCCTTGCCGCCGACCCCGATGGTCCGGTACAGGACGAGGGTCGCGCTGCTGGCCAGGGCGTCCGGGCCGGTCTGCTTGCGCGCCCAGATGACGCCGCCGTGCGCGGAGCCCTTGAGCGCCTTGGCCGGCGCGGTGTAGAACGCCGTCCCGGCCGGGGCGCGGGGGACGGTGACCTTGGCGGCGGACGCCGCGGTCGAGGTGGCGCCGAGCGCCGCGACGGCGGCGAGCAGGGCGGGGACAGCCGCAGGGCGGAAGGAAGGCATCGTGCCGAACGTAACCACTTGGTCACATCGTCCGAGCGGTCGCGAAGGCCGCTGGACACATGTTGTAGTGCTGCCCAACGACGCCGGACCGCCCCACGCGGCCCGGCGTCGCCCGTCCCGGGGCCGCCCGTCAGGCGACCGCGAGGGTGAAGCGGCCGACGAGCTCCTCGAGCCCCTCGGCGCGCTTGGCCAGCTCCTGCGCGGAGACCGCGATCTCCTGGGCGGAGGCCGTGGACTGCTGCGTGGACGCGCTGACCTGCTGGGCGCTGGCGCTGGACTCCTCGGCCACCGACGCGACGTCGACCATGTCGGCCTGCATCTGCGTGCTGGCCTGGGCGATCTGCGTGATCGCCCCGGCGATCTGCGCGACGCGCTCGCTCATGTCGTCGACCGACTGCCCGATCGCGAGGAAGCTCTCGCGGGCCTGCTCGACGGTCGCCGCCCCCTCCTCGGTGCGGCTGGACCCGGCGGCGACGGCCTCCATCGCGCGCCGCGTCTCGCCCTGGATCTCCCCGATGAGGGACCCGATCGAGCGCGCGGCGGACTGGGACTCCTCGGCGAGCTTGCGGACTTCCTCGGCGACGACCGCGAAGCCACGGCCCTGCTCGCCGGCGCGCGCCGCCTCGATCGCGGCGTTCAGCGCCAGCAGGTTCGTCTGCTCGGCGATGCCCGTGATCGTCTCGACGATGCCGCCGATCTGCTCGCTCTTCTGCGCCAGGTCGCCCATGACGCCGCTGACGGCGCCGGAGGACTCGCGCACCCCGACCATCGCCTCGGTCGCCTGCTCGACGGCCTTGGCCCCGGCCGACGCGACCTCGCGGGCCTGCTGGGCGGCCGACGTGGCCTCCTCGGCGGACGCCGCGCCGTCGCGCGTGGCGACGACCATCTCCTCCGTGACGCGCTGGGCGCCCTCGATCGTGCGGACCTGGCGCTCGGCGCCGTGGGCGACGTCGCTGACGGCGTGCGCGATCTCCCCGATCGCCCGACCGGTCTCGTCGCTGGAGCGGGCCATGTCCTGGCTGGCGGTGTTCAGCTGCGAGGCCATGACGGCGACCTGCCCGACGAGGTCGCCGAGGCGACCGGTCATCTCGGCGAACGCGTTGCCGAGGGTGTCGTCCTGGCCCTTGGAGCGCACGTCGACGCTCAGGTCGCCGGCCGCGACGACCTCGGCGGTCGCCGCGACGGACGCCAGGTCCTCGCGCATCGCGTTGTAGGCCTCCAGCGACGTCTGCGCGCGGCCGAGCATGCCGTTGAAGATCACCGCGAGCTGGCCGGGGTCGCGGCCGTCGGGCGTCGGGACCGGCGTCGTGACCGGGATGACCTCGCGCGTCAGGTCGCCCTGCTGCGACATCGCCTCCAGGCCGAGCTGCAGGTTCGTCAGGCAGTTGCTGTTGAGCGAGTTCAGGCGGGCGACGAGCTCGGTCAGGCAGGACTCGTCGCCGAGCGCGCTGCGGAACTCCTCGCGGGTGGTGTTGTAGGCCTCCAGCGAGGTCTGGGCGCGACCCAGCATGCCGTTGAAGATCTCGGCGAGCTCCCCGACCTGCTGCCCGGGCTCGGCGGTCAGGGGCTTGGTCACCGGCTGCACGTCGACGGTGAGGTCACCGGCCGACATCGCGGTCAGGCCGGCCTCCAGGTCCGTGAGGCAGTTGCTGTTGAGCGACGCCAGGCGCCCGCGCAGCTCGTGCAGGCACGACTGGTCGCCGAGCGCGGACCGCAGGTCCTCGCGCATCTCGTTGTAGCCGTTCAGCGCGGTCTGCGCGCGGGCCAGCAGGCCGTTGAACTGCTCGACGAGACCCTGCACCTGCGGGTCGGCGGCCGTCGACGTGATCGGCGTCGTCGTCGGCTCGGCACCCAGGGTCAGATCACCCTGGGCCATGCCGGTGAGGCCGCGCTCCAGCGCGGCCAGGCAGTTGTTGTCGAGCGCCGAAAGTCGCTCGGAGAGCTCGGCCAGCACAGGATCGTGCTTCGCCTTGCGGGTGAAAAGCGCCATGACTTCCCTTCTCGTGGGTAGGACCGGGACGGACTGCTCCTGTCGTCGGCTGACGACGGGTTCGTTTGAGCCAAGACGACTACGCTCAAGCCCGTGGCCCGCTGCGTCGTGACCCGCCCGCTGCCGTTCGCCGCCCTCGATCGCCTCCGTGAGCGCCACGCGGTGACCGTCCACCCCGGACCGCTGCCGCCCGCCCCGGCGGCCCTGCGCGAGCTCGTCGCCGAGGCCGACGGCGTGCTCTGCCTGCTCACCGACCGGATCGACGAGCCGCTGCTCGCCGCCGCCCCGGCCCTGCGCGTCGTGTCGAACTTCGCCGTCGGCTGCGACAACGTCGACCTGCACGCCTGCGCGGCCCGCGGGGTCCCCGTCGGCGTCACCCCCGACGTCCTGACCGAGGCGACCGCCGACCTGGCCTTTGCGCTCATCCTCGCGGCCGCCCGTCGCCTGGCGGAGGGTGAACGCGCCGTCCGCGAGGGCCGCTGGCGCACGTGGGAGCCCGCGGGCTGGCTCGGCCGCGCCGTGCTCGTCGCGACGCTCGCCGTCGTCGGCGCCGGCCGCATCGGCGAGGCCGTCGCCCGCCGGGCCGCCGGCTTCTCGATGCGCGTGCTGCGGGTGGGTCGCGGCGACGACCTGCACGCCGCCCTGGGCCAGGCGGACGTCGTCTCGGTCCACACCCCGCTCACCGACGCCACGCGTCACCTCGTCGACGCCGCGGCGCTGGCCGCGTGCAAGCCCGGCGCGATCCTCGTCAACACCGCGCGCGGCGGCGTCGTGGACCAGCTCGCGCTGACGGACGCCCTGCGCCGCGGGCACCTGGCGGCGGCGGCGCTGGACGTCACCGACCCCGAGCCGCTCCCGCCCGACGACCCGCTGCTGCAGGCGCCGAACCTCCTCGTCGTCCCGCACATCGGCTCGGCGACCGTCGGCGCGCGCGAGCGGATGGCCGACCTGGCGGTGGACAACCTGCTCGCCGGCCTGGACGGCCGTCCGCTCCCCTACCCGGCGCCCGCTCCCGCGTCCGCGCCCGCGTCCGGCTAGGTTCGCCGCATGCGCGTCAGCGTCGTCGACATCGGCACGAACTCCACCCGGCTGCTGGTCGCCGACGTCGGCGACGCCGGCGACGTCACCGAGCTCGAGCGCGAGTCGACCGTGACCCGCCTGGGCCAGGGCGTGGACCGCGACGGCGCCCTCGCGCCCGAGGCGATGGACCGCGTGTTCGCGACCCTCGCCCGCTACCGCGAGCGCATCGACGCGCTGGACGCCGGCGCGCACACCGTCGCCGTCCTGACGAGCGCCGTGCGCGACGCCGCCAACGGCGCGGCGTTCACCGCCCGCGTCCGCGACGACTTCGGCCTGGACGCCCGCACGATCACCGGGGACGAGGAGGCCGGCCTGACCTTCCTCGGCGCGACGGCCTCCCGCGACCCGGCGGCGCCGGCGCCCGTCGCGGTCATCGACGTCGGCGGCGGCTCGACGGAGTTCGTCGTCGGCGAGCGCGGCGCCGTGGCCTTCCACGTCTCCACCCAGGCCGGCGTCGTGCGCCAGAGCGAGCGCCACATCCACCACGACCCGCCGCGGCACGACGAGCTCGTGGCGACGGCGGACGACGTGCGCGCGACCTTCGCGGCGGCCGTCCCCGAGGCGGTCCGTGCCACCGTCCGCGCCGGCGTGGCCGTCGCGGGGACGCCGACGTCGTGCGCGGCGATCGCCCTCGAGCTCGACCCCTACGACCCCGCCCGCGTCCACGGCTACCGGCTCGCCCGGGCCGAGTGCGAGACGCTGCTCGCCCGGCTGGCGCTCATGGACGTCGACGAGCGGCGGCGACTGCCGGGGCTGCATCCGGACCGCGCCCCCACCATCGTCCCGGGCGTCCTGATGCTCATCGAGGCGATGCGCCTGCTCGACCTCGACGAGGTCGAGGTCTCCGAGCACGACATCCTCCGGGGCGCCGCCCTGCGCCTCGCCGGCGCGCGACCCTGACGCGCGACGGGGCGCCGCACATCCGGGTGGACTGCGTCGTCAGTTCTGCGCAGGCGCGTGGACGGGTGTCCGATTGTGGGCCTGCGGGGCGTCACCCATACTCCGCGGTGTCGGGAACGAAGGTGCGGGTCGCAAGGCCTGCTCCGCCGCCCTGACATACATAGTCTGGGCGTAGCCGCATCGATTCGGCGCCTCCCGCCGTCCAGACATCTCATCGGCCCTGCATGGCACGTACCCCTGCCCGTCCTGACGGGGCCAAGTTTGGAAGCCGCCCTCGGGCGGCTTCCGACGTTAAGCGGCCGGTGTCTGCTCGTCCCGCGGGACGAAGCGGGCGCCGGCGACGACGAAGTGCCACATCTGCTCGGTGAGCGCGGACTGCGTCGGCCGGCGCTTGCGCGTGAGGGCCTCGGCGATCGAGACGCGGAAGGCGCCGATGAGCATCGCGCCGATCATGCGCGCGTCCAGGTCGGCCGGGATCTCCCCGTTGCGCTGCCCGCGCTGGACGCTCCGAGCGGCGTCGTCGACGAGCTTCGTGATGAAGCGCGCCTCCACGGCGGCGACCTCGCCCTCACGCGCCAGCAGCGTCAGGACGATCGGCGCCAGCGGCTCGCGGTAGTAGAACGCCACGGAGCGCTCGGTGCGGCGACGCTCGCGCGCGGCCCAGTCCAGCGCCCGGTCGTCCCCCTCGGCGATCTCCTTCAGCGAGCGGTCGTAGAAGTCCGCGACGATCGCGGCGACAAGGCCGGCCTTGGAGCCGAAGTAGCGGTAGAGCAACCCGACCGAGACGTCGGCGCGCGCGGCCACCGACGCGACTTCGAGCGCGCCGTCGCGCTCGACGAGCTCCGCCTGCGCCGCCTCCAGCAGACGGGTACGCGTGGCTTCGCCGCGGCGGGTGAGGGTCTGGTCGCTCATGTCGCGGGCGACCTTACCTGAAGCGGATTCACCTTTCGGCGCCGGCGGGCTCACCCGGCGAGCGCCGCCCGCTCCTCGTCGCTGAGCGCCCGCGCCCCGCGCGCCTGCGTGTCCCAGCCGACCAGGACGGTGGACCCGGTGGCGGCGATCGTGCCGTCGGGGAGGACGACGTCGTGCTTGAGCGTCACCGACTTGGTCCCCACGCGCCCGACGCGCACGCGGATCTCCACGCTGCCGTGATCCTTGCGGACCTCGCTGCGGTAGTCGAGCTCGACCCGCGCCAGGACGAAGGTCTGGTGGCGCTGCCCCTCCCCGAGCCCCTGGAGCAGCGCGCCGCGCGCCTCCTCCAGCAGCTCGTGGTAGACGGCCTGGTTCAGGTGGCCGAGCATGTCCATGTCCCGCCAGCGCAGGGGGACGGTCATCCGGGTCTGGAGCGGGCTCATGCGGCGCCCACCGTACCGGCCGGGGGCCTCAGCCGACCCGCACGGACCCGCCGCTGAGGCGGTCGCCGGCGGGGACGGCGTCGGCCGGGGCGTAGATCCGCACCGCCTGCGTCTTGCCCTTCAGCTCGACCGTCGGCCGCTCGACGAAGGTCGCGTGCTCACGGGTCAGGCGCCGGCGGGTGTGCTCGGTGATGAGGATGTCGTCGCCCGTCTCGCGCGTCACGGCCTCCACCCGCGAGGCGGTGTTGACGACGTCGCCGATGACGGTGAACTCCACGCGGCCCCCACCGCCGATGGTGCCGGCGACGACCGGCCCGGAGTTGATGCCGATGCCGATCCGCACGGCGCCCCCGAACCGTGCGTGCACGCGGCGGACGATCTCCATCGCGGCGGTGACCGCCCGGTCGGCGTGGTCGGGCAGGTGGTCGGGCGCCCCGAAGACCGCGAGCAGGCCGTCGCCGACGAACTTGTTCGCGTGGCCGCCGTGCCGGGCGAGGATCGGGACGACGAGCTCGTAGAAGGCGTTGAGCTGCCCGACGACCTCGGCGGCGGTCGCGCGCTCGGCGAACGCCGTGAAGTCGCGGATGTCGACGAACAGGACCGTGACCGGGATCTCCTCGCCGGCGAGCTGCGTGCCCTCGGCCAGCACGCGCTCGGCCAGCTGTGGGTCGACGTAGGCGCCGAAGGCCTCGCGCAGGCGCTCGCGCTCCTGCAGGCCCGCGACCATCGAGTTGAACGACGCCGCCAGGCGACCGCCCTCGTCGCTGCCGATGACCGGGACGCGGACGGTGAGGTCGCCCGCCGCGACCGCGTCGGTGCCGCGGCGCAGCTGGCGCAGCGGCTGCAGGATCGAGTGGGCCAGCAGCACGGTCAGCTCGAGCGAAATCGTGAAGGCGACGCCGATGGCGACCGCCACGCCGACGCCGAGGTCGCCGATCGTCCGGTCCCCGCCCGCCGACAGGGCCGCGACGACGACGCCGCTGATGATGTTGATCGACGGCAGCGCGACGAGGATGCGCACCTTCAGCGAGACGCTCGTCGAGCGCGGGTCCGCGTCGGCGGGGACGTCGAGCGAGACGGCCTCCAGCACGGGCCGGGTGATGATCTCCATCGCGAAGAACCGCAGGAGCATGCCGTAGAGCAGCACGACGGCGCTGGAGGCCATGAGGATCGGCAGCGCCGGCAGCCAGTGCACGTCCAGCCGCCAGCACGCGAAGGCCGAGATCGGGACGACGTTCAGCAGGACCGGCAGCAGCCGGCGCTCGCGCAGGAAGTCCAGCGGCAGGCCGGCCAACGCGCGCCAGGCGGCCTCCGCGGACGCCGGCGAGTGGTCCCCGTCCAGCCAGGGATCGGCCGGGCGCAGGAGGCAGCTGACCGTCCGCCAGGCGATGACGTTCTCGAGGACGACGAGCGCCTGCGCGGCCGCGAAGATCTCCCAGAACGCCTGGCGGTCGGCGCCGATGAAGAGCTGCAGGATGGCCATGCCGCCGGCGACGACGACGTGCGCGCCCTGCATCTGCAGCCACAGCACCGTCCGGACGTAGCGACGCCCCAGGCGCGCGTACAACCAGCGGATCGGTGCCCCCAGCATCGATCCAGTGTGACGGTCAGGGGCCTGACGCGCCAGCCTCGTCGTCGTCCGGCGCCTCGCCGGCCTCGGCCGCGCCGGCGTTCGCGGCGGCCCCGAGGCGGACGGGATCGATGCCCTCCGCGTTCGGTCCCGGCGGCGGCGGCTCGCTGCCGGCGCCGTGGACCGACTGCCACAGCAGGCGATCCAGGTCGCGCTGGCTCGCGCAGTCCAGACACTGGGGCAGGCGCGACGCGGCCCGGGCGCCGGGGCCGGTGCGCGGGTTGTACTCCAGCAGCGGGTGCTTGGCCGGCACGTAGGACACGGGCGCGTCGTTGGCCGGCGTCCCCTGGAAGGCGTCGTACATCGGCGTGGCGAGCTGGTCGAAGAGCCCAAGCGGCTTCATGCCGAGGATGAGCTCCATGGAGCGGATGACCGACAGGAAGTCGTAGCGGGTGTGGACGACCGCGCCCTGCTTGGCGTAGGGGCTGATGACGAACGCCGGGATGCGGTGCGCGTCGACGTGGTCGGCGCCGTCCTGGGAGTCGTCCTCGATGACGAAGATCGCCGAGGACTTCCAGATCTTCGAGTGGCTGATCGTGTCGACGATGCGCCCGACGGCCTCGTCGTTGTCGGCGATCATCGCCTTCGGCGTGCGGTTGGGCTGCGCCGCGCTGCCGCCGTTGAGCGTGTTCGTGTGGTCGTTCGTCAGCGTCAGGTAGTTGAAGGACGGGACGCTGTTCGTCGCGTCCTGCAGCGCGAACTTCGTCTGGAAGCAGCTCGTCCGGGAGGTCGCGCCCACCTGCGCGCCCGGCGGGACGACCGTGTCCCAGACCTGGTTCTGCGTGATGACGTCGTAGCCGATCGACGCGTCGTTGGCGTAGCAGCCGTTCGCGCCCAGGTCGGACTTGAGGAATTTCCTGTTGACCTCGTCGCTGTCGCGGCCGTCGCGGTCCTTGTCGGGGAACAGGCCGATCGTCCCGGCGATCGCCTCGCCGTAGTTGTAGTAGCTGATGCCCTGGCGCTCGGCCTGGTCGAAGAGGAAGCCGTTGCCGGGCCAGGTGACGGCGTACACGCCGAAGTCGTAGGGCCGCCCGCGGTCGCCGTAGTTCTGGAACCAGTTCTTGTTGACGTAGTCGGAGACCTTCGCGGCGCTGGCCCAGAAGTGCCCGTCGATCGACGCCTCGGAGTTGGCGTACACGTGGTCCAGCAGCGGGAAGCGCTTGGCGAGCGCGTGGACGTTCGGGGTCGTGTCGCCGCCGAAGAGCGCGAGCTTCGGGTCCCCGTCGCCGCGGGCGTCGTCGCCCATGATCTGGTCGTAGGTGCGGTTCTCGCGCACGATGTAGAAGACGTGTCTGATCGGGCCGCCGGGCCGCAGCGGCGTGTCGGCGGGGGCCTTCTGGGCGTTCGTCGGGCGCAGCTGCGCGTCCGCCCGCTTGGTCAGCGCCTTCAGCGCGGCCGTCGACGGCAGGTCCGCCAGGCCGACCGACCCGATGTTCAGCAGCGGCAGGTACTGCTTGGCGTTGATGGCGTCGTCGCTGTCCTCCGGGTCCGTCGGCTGTGGCCCGTTCGGGTTCGGGCCGGTGCCCAGGCTCTTGGCGCTGAGGTAGATGAGGCGCGCGCAGCGCTTGGCCTTCGCCGTCCGCCGCTTGGCGACCCGCAGGCCGCAGGGGTTGGCGCCGAGGGCCGTGACCTCCACGTCGGCCGGGTACTGCGCGGTCGGGATGCGCCCGATGAGCGCGTACGCGGCGTCGGCGCGGCGCAGGCTCGCTCGGGACGCCTCGTCCTCGTCCTCGGCCTCGGCCTCCTCCTCGGCGGACGGCTTCACGCGCGCCTGGGCGCGGCTGATCTCCGTCGCGAGGACGGCCTCGCCCGCGGCGCGGGCGGCGGTGGCCCGCGCGGCCGCCGCCGACGGCAGCGCGAAGACGGCGATCTCGTCCGCCCCGGACTCGGCGACGAGCAGGCGCCGGCCGTCCGGGGTGACGGTCAGGTCGACCGGCGCGGTGCCGAGACCCTCCGGACGCCCGACCGACAGCGTGCGCGCGACGACGAGCCGCTTCGTGTCGATGACGGCGACCTGGTCGGAGTTCGCGACCGCGACGTACGCGCGGTCGGCCTTCGGGTCCAGCGCGATGGCCTCGGGGTGGCTGAGGTGCGCGCCGACGGTGATGTCCTTGACCTTCTTGCCGCTGTCGAGGTCCACGACGGAGACGGTGCCGGGGGTCTCGTTGGAGACCAGGCCCGTCCTGCCGTCGCGCAGGATCGCCGCGCCGTAGGGGTAGTGGCCGGTGGGGACGTAGCGGACTCGCTAGGTGCCGACGTCGACGATCGCCGCGGCGTCGGCGAGGTTCAGCGGGACGAGCAGGCGCTTGCCGTCCGGCGACACGGCCAGGCGGTCGGGCCAGGCGAGGCGCTGGCCGACGTTCGTCGGCGGGAAGTTCTGCGGGGTCGGCGCGTCCGCGGGCGGCGGCACGGGAATCACGGCGCCGCGCGTGGCGCTGCCGGTCTTCCGGTTGTAGGTGAAGACGTGGATGACGTCGCCCCCGCGGCCGGGCAGCGACGCCGGGGCCTGCTGCCCGCCGTGGCCGGAGTCCTGGACGCCGGAGACGTAGACGGTCGGCGACGTGGGGTCGATGGCGATCCCGCCGCTGGCCCCGGGGAGCCGGAGGGTCTGCAGGACGCGGCCGGACCGGACGGAGACGATCCGGACGTCGTGGATGCCGCGGCCGGTGGAGACGGCCCAGTAGTAGCGCCCGTCGGGGGTCAGCGCCCCGCCGGTGGGGAAGCCGCCGACCTTCACGAGCGACCCGTACGGCCGCAGGTGCCGGCCGCTGTTGAGCAGCGCGCGGTCGGGGCCGATCCGGCCGTCGTCCTGGACGAGCGCGGCCACGGCGAGGGCACCGCCGCCCAGGGCGAGCACGCCGGCCCCGGCGACGACGAGCTGACGGATCCTCATGGGCGCGAGCCTAGGCGACGGGCGCCCACCGGATGTGAAGCGTCAGCCGGCCGTCGGCGACATCGGCCCGGCGGCCCGGCGCAGCGGCGACTGACCGCGGACGCACGCGACGGCCTCCGCGAGCCGGTGCTCGCCGCCGAAGACGGACCGCCCGACCTGCAGCGCCGGGAGCTCGCGAACCCCGAGGGCGGCCAGGCGCTCGCCCGCGGCGCGCAACTCCTCGTCGCGCTGCCGATCCCCGGCGGCGCCGAGGCACGCGTCGAGCGACAGGCCGGCCGCCGCGGCCGCCTCGGCGAGGATCGACGGGTCGTCGAGGTCGAAGCCGCCGCAG
>CAZRLR010000010.1:0-32191 GCA_964600395.1 uncultured Conexibacter sp. | reverse complement strand
TGGCTGCGCACGACCGAGTTCGGGGACGACAAGGACCGCGTCCTGGAGCGCTCGACCGGCGAGCACACGTACTTCGCCTCCGACATCGCCTACCACCAGGACAAGCGCGAGCGGGGCTTTGACCTCATGCTCGACGTCTGGGGGGCCGACCACCACGGCTACATGACGCGGATGCACGCCGCGTACGAGGCGCTCGGCGGCGCCAAGGGCGAGCTCGAGCTGCTCATCATGCAGTTCGTCCACCTCGTCTCCGGCAGCGAGCGGGCGTCGATGTCCAAGCGCGCCGGGGAGTTCGTGACGCTCGACGAGCTCGTGGCGGACATCGGCGTGGACGCCGCGCGCTGGTTCCTGCTCGCGCGCTCGCACGACTCGACGATGGACCTCGACCTGGACCTCGCCAAGTCGCAGTCCTCCGACAACCCGGTCTACTACGTCCAGTACGCGCACGCGCGGATCGCGTCGATCCTGCGGCGCAGCACGGTGACGCCGGACCCGGCGATCCTGCCCGGCGCGACGCTGCACCCCTCCGAGCGGGAGCTCGTCCAGGCGCTGCTGACCTTCGGCGCCGCGATCCAGGAGGCCGCCGACAAGCGCGCGCCGCACCGGGTCGCCACCTATGTCCTCGAGCTCGCGCAGACCTTCACCGCGTTCTACCGCGACTGCCTCATCGTCGGCGACCCCGCCGAGGCCTTCCGCGCGGCGCTGGCGGGCGCGACGCAGCGCGTCCTGGCGACGGGTCTGGGCCTCCTCGGGATCAGCGCGCCGCAGGAGATGCACCGCTCCGACCTCGACGCGGACGGCGCGCCCGACGCGGACGCCGCGGCCGCCTGACCGCGCGCCCGGCGGAAGGTGAACGACAGTTCCGCGAGGGTGTTCCCCGCAAAGTCGACGTCGACGTGGCGGGCGGAAGGTGAACGACGGTTCCGCGAGGGTGTTCCCCGCGAAGTCGACATCGACGCGTCCCCGCGCCGCCCGTCCCCAGCCCGAGCGCGCGCCGCCCGGGGCGGCCGGCCTAGCGGTTGAAGACGTCCAGGCCGATCGAGTCCAGCGCCCGCTGGGCCTGGATGTTCAGCTGCGTCAGCTCGCCGGTGAGCATGAGCGTCCCCATCCCGATGAGGATCAGGCCGCTGACGGCGGTGACGATCGCGTAGTGCTCGCGGATCCACCCGAAGGCCGTCGTCATGCGGTCGAAGGCCACGGCGGTCAGGAGGAAGGGGACGGCGAGGCCGGCCGAGTAGAAGGCCAGCAGGACGCCGCCCTTGCCGACCGTGTCGGTCGTCGCGGCCGCCGCGAGGATCGACGTGAGCGTCGGCCCGACGCACGGCGTCCACGCGACCGCGAAGGCGAGCCCCGCGATGATCGGCCCGCCGCTGCCGGCCTTGGCCATGAGCGTCTCGGGCCGCCACTCCTGGTTGAGGCGGTCGACGAACGGCGTGAGGAGGAAGAAGACGCCCATCGCGACGATGAACGCGCCGGCGACCTTGTCGAGCGTGTCGATGTGGTCGCGCAGCGTCGAGCCCAGGCCCGTCGCGGTCATCCCCAGCGCCACGAACATGACGGTGAAGGAGAGGCAGAAGATGACCGCCGGCCCCAGGACGGCGGACACGTCGCGGTCCTTCGTCTTCATGTCCGCCAGCGACACGCCCGACACGGCGCTGAGGTAGCCGGGGACGAGGGGCAGCACGCACGGCGAGACGAAGGAGATGAGGCCGACCGCGAAGGCCGCGAGGACGGTCGTGTCCCCGGCGCCCGCCTGCGCAAGCGGCAGCAGGCCGGTCATCGGTCCGTCGCCGCGAGGTCGTCGTCGAGCCGGCGCAGGTCGGCGGCCGACAGCGACGGGCCCGCGGCGACCGCCTCGCCGGCGCCGACGTCGGCGGGCGTGCGCCGCCGCCAGCGGGGCAGCAGCACGAGCAGGAACGCCGCCACGCCGCCGACCGCCCCGACCGGGATGAGCCACGTCGTCGCGTTGAAGCCGTCCGTCGGCGGGTCGGCGAGGATCTGGTCCCCGAACTCGTCCACGAGCCGGTCGAGGATCTGCTGCTTCGTCAGGCCCATCGCGATCAGGCGCTTGATCTCGTCGCGCTCGTCGTTCGCCTGCGCGGACTCGGCGATGTTCAGCGGGACGTTGCAGGTGACGCACATCACCTCGTCCTCGATGTCGTTGAACGACGCCCGCGGCGCCGCGGCGGACGCGGCGGCCGTGGCCGTGAGGAGGAGGACGAGGACGGACAGCATCGCCAAGCAGGTGCGCAGCGAGGAGGCCGTCCGGATCACGTCGACGCCTTCGCCTTGGCGATCGCGTTGTCGAGGAAGCCCTGCGAGACCTGTCCGCGGCTGATGGCGACGATCCGCCCGCGCCGGTCCAGGACGAACGTCTCCGGCAGGTTCCGCGTCCCGAAGCCCTTGGCCAGCGACGTCCCCACGTCCCGGAGGTTCGGGTAGGTCACGCCGTACCTGCGGACGAACGCCTGCGACTTCGTCGTGGCGTCGTTGAACGTCGCGCCCAGGACGGTGCCGGCGCCGTCGGCGGCCAGGGCCTTCTGCGCGCGCTCGAGCACCGGCGCCTCGGCCTCGCACGGCCCGCACCACGAGGCCCAGAAGTTCAGGACGACGACCTTGCCGCGGTACTGCATGAGCGACCCCTCGCCCGGGGCGCCGAGGCGCGGCAGCGTCTTGCTGGCGCCCGGCGCGGTCGGCGTCTCGCCGCGGCGCACGGCGTCGTCGAGCGTCGTGTCCGTCCCCTTGATGACCACGCCGTAGACGAGCAGCGCCACGAGCGCGGCGGCGACCACGAGGGCCACGGTGGGGACGGCGGAGCGCTTCATACCTGCCTACAGGGTACGGGGCGCCGCGACGCCGGGGCGCCCGGCCGCGTCGGCCAGCGCCCAGCTGCTCAGGCCGACGATCGCGCTGACGATCGCCACCGCCGGCCACGTCCCGACCGGGTCGGCGATGACGTGCGAGACGACGAAGCACGCGAGGTAGATCCCCAGCAGCGCCGCCGTGCGCCCGCGCCCGACCGCCGGCAGCCAGCGCCGCGCGCACCAGCCCGCGCCGAGGACCAGGACGATCCCGCCCAGCGGCCGCACGCCGGTCGCCTGCGCGACAGCGAAGCCGACGACGAGGGAGCCCGCCGCGACGGGCCAGGTGGGGACGTCTTCGCGCACCTCCACAAGGTAACCGGCCGACCGCGCCCGATCGCGCCCGGGATCGGTCGGCCGCCCGGCGCCGTACCCCTCCCGATGGCCGACGACCGCACCCCGACCACCCGCCTGCGCCGCACCGCCCGCATCGGGGGGCTGGTCGCGGGCCAGGGCGCCCGCGTCGCCGGCGGGCGCGCCGTGGACCGCGTCCGCTCCGACGACGCCAAGGCCCGCGCGCAGCGCAAGCGCACGACCGCGGTGGTCGAGCAGATCGTCGTCCAGCTCGGCCAGATGAAGGGCGCGGCGATGAAGCTCGGCCAGGTCCTGAGCACGATCGAGCTGCCCGGGATGGAGCCCGAGGACGCCGAGCGCATCAAGGCCCGCCTGGCGCAGCTGCGCGACCAGGCCCCGCGTGTGGAGTACCCGCGGCTGGAGAAGCTCATGGCGCAGGAGTGGGGCGAGCCGGTCGGCCGCGTCATGGGGGAGATCGACCCCGAGGCGATCGCCGCCGCCTCGATCGGCCAGGTGCACCGCGCGACGACGAAGGACGGCCGCGACGTCGCGATCAAGGTCCAGTACCCGGGCATCGCCGAGGCCGTCGAGACCGACCTGCGCAACCTCAAGCTCCTCATGCCGCTGCTCGGCCGCATCGCCCCGGGCCTGGACACGAAGGCGCTGGCCCAGGAGCTGACCGAGCGGATCTCCGAGGAGCTCGACTACGAGCTCGAGGCCCAGTCCCAGCGGCGCATCGCCCGCGGCTGGCGCGACCACCCGCACGTCGCGGTCCCGAACGTCCTCACCGAGCTGTCGACGCGCCGCGTCCTCGTCACGGAGTTCGTCCCGAGCGACGGGTTCGGCGCGATGCGCGCCCACGAGGACCCGGACCGCGACCGCTACGCGGAGGTCATCCACCGCTTCTTCCACGACACCGCCGGGCGGCTGGGGATCGCGCTCGGGGACCCGCACCCGGGCAACGTCCTGCTGGCCGACGACGGGCGCGTCGCGTTCATCGACTTCGGGATGATGCGCCGGCTCCCGGCCGAGTACATGCGCCGGGAGGGCGACGTCTACCGCTCCCTGCGCAGCGACGACCGCGCCGGTCTGCGGCGCACGCTCGGCGCGCTGGGCTACCTGCCCGAGCCGTGGCAGCACGACGACGAGCTGCTCTTCCAGTACATGCGCCGGGCCGCGGCGTGGATGATCGACGACCCCCAGCCCCGGCGGCTGAGCGGCCAGACGGGGTACGAGCTGATGGAGTCGATCTTCGAGCTCGGGCCCGCCTGGCAGGACATGGTCAAGTCGTTCTCGCTGCCGGCCGAGGCCGTCCTCCTGCGCCGCATGGAGAACATGGTCTTCTCCGTCGCCTGCGACCTGCGCGCCTGCGCGGACTGGCGGGCCCTGGCGGACGAGCTGCTGGCCCGCGAGGCGCCGCGCACCGCGCTCGGGCAGGAGCACGCCGACTGGGTCGCCGGCGTGCGCGCCTGAGGCGCCTGCCTCAGCCCAGCCAGGCGGCCAGGTCGTCCAGCGCCCCGGGCAGGACGTAGTAGTAGGCCCACAGGCCGCGGCGCTCGACGCCGACGAGACCCGCCTCGCGCAGCGTGCGCAGGTGGTGGCTCAGCGTCGGCTGGGAGACGTCGAAGAGCGGGACGAGCTCGCAGACGCAGACCTGCCCGGCGTGTGACCGCAGGACGTCGAGCACCTGCAGGCGGATCGGGTCCCCGACCGCCTTGGCGACGGCCGCCAGGCGCACCGCCCGCTCGCGGTCGATCGCCGGGTGCACGAGCGCCTCGCAGCACGGGTCCCCGTTCGCGCGCTTGGACTTCGGCGTGAGCTGCAGCGCGGCGGGCACGGTCACAGGCTAGTCACTCGATAGACGTCTGTCTATCCAGTAGCCTGCCGCCCGTGCCACGGACGCGGATCGGGATCAACGGCTTCGGCCGCATCGGGCGCCTGGCGCTGCGCGCGCTGTGGGACCGCCCGGAGCTCGGCCTGGACGTCGTGCACGTCAACGAGCTGCACGGCGGCGCGGCGACCTCCGCGCACCTGCTCGCCTTCGACTCGGTCCACGGCCGCTGGGGCCACGCGGTCACCGGGGACGACGCCGGCCTGCACGTGGACACCCCGGACGGCGGGCGGGTGACGATCGGCCACACCGACGCGCCGACGCCCGGCGACGTGCCGTGGGGCGCGCTCGGGGTCGACGTCGTCCTGGAGTGCTCCGGTCGCTTCCGGACGATGGACACCCTGCGCCCGTACCTCGACGAGGCCGGCGTGCGCAAGGTGCTCGTCGCCGCCCCGGTGAAGGACGACCGCGCCCTGAACGTCGTCGTCGGCGTCAACGACGGCCGCTACGACCCGGCCGTCCACGACGTGGTCACCGCCGCCTCGTGCACGACGAACTGCCTGGCGCCCGTCGTCAAGGTCGTCCACGAGGGCCTGGGCATCCGCCACGGCGCGATCACGACGCTGCACGACCTGACGAACACGCAGACGATCGTCGACGCGCCCCACAAGGACCTGCGCCGGGCCCGCGCCGCCGGCGTCTCGCTCATCCCGACGAGCACCGGCTCGGCGACGGCGATCGGCCTCATCTTCCCCGAGCTGCAGGGCCGCCTCGACGGCCTCGCGGTCCGCGTCCCGCTCCTGAACGCCTCGCTGACCGACTGCGTCTTCGAGGTGCAGCGCGAGACGACCGTCGAGGAGGTCAACGGCCTGCTGCGCGCGGCGTCGCAGGCCGGCCCGCTGCGCGGCATCCTCGGCTACGAGGAGCGCCCGCTCGTCTCCGTCGACTTCAAGGACGACCCGCGCTCGGGCATCGTCGACGCGCCCTCGACGCTGGTCACGAACGGCACGCAGGTGAAGATCCTCGCCTGGTACGACAACGAGTGGGGCTACACGAACCGGCTCGTCGAGCTGGCGGCGGCCGTCGCGGCCGCCCTGCCCGCGCGCGCCTGAGGCCGACCCGTGCAGCGCGCCGGCGACCTGCGCAACTACGTCCTGGTCACCGGGGCGTACTGGGCCGACACGATCGCCGACGGGGCGAGCCGCATGCTCGTCCTGTTCTTCTTCTCCGAGCTCGGCTACTCGCCGTTCGAGGTCGCGTCCCTCTTCCTCTTCTACGAGCTCTTCGGCATCGTCACGAACCTCGTCGGCGGCGTCGTCGCCGCCCGGCTCGGGCTCCGGGCGACGCTCGTCAGCGGCCTCGGGGTGCAGCTCGTCGCGCTCGGCATGCTCGCCGTCGTGCCCGAGTCGGTCCTGACCGTCGCCTACGTCATGGTCGCCCAGGCGCTCTCGGGGATCGCGAAGGACCTGACGAAGATGAGCGCCAAGAGCGCGGTGAAGCTCGTCGCGCCCGACGGGGAGGGCGCGCTCTACCGGTGGGTCGCGGTCCTCACCGGCTCGAAGAACGCGCTGAAGGGCGTCGGGTTCTTCCTCGGCGCGCTCGGGCTGACGGTCATCGGCTTCCAGGCCTCGCTCGCCGTCCTCGGTGCCCTCGTCGGCACCGCGCTGGTCGTCGTCCTCACCCTCATGCGCGGCGAGCTCGGCCGCCCGGACGCGAAGGCGAAGTTCCGCCAGATGTTCTCGAACAACCGCTCGGTGAACGTCCTGGCCGCCGCGCGGATCTTCCTCTTCGCCTCCCGCGACGTGTGGTTCGTGGTCGGCCTGCCGGTCTTCTTCCGGACCGAGCACGGCTGGAGCTTCGCGGCGGCCGGCGGCTTCCTCGCCGTGTGGACGATCGGCTACGGGATCGTGCAGGCCTCCGCGCCGCGGCTGCTGCGCCGGCGGGCCGCGGAGGGGCGCGACCCGGACGGCGGGACCGCCACGCGCCTGGCCTTCGTCCTCGCGCTGCTGCCGGCGGCGATCGCGCTGGCGCTGTCGACCGCGCTGGACCCCGTCGCCGCCGTCGTCGGCGGGCTGCTCGTCTTCGGCGTGCTCTTCGCGCTGAACTCCGCGGTGCACTCGTTCCTCATCCTCGCCTACGCCGACTCCGACAAGGTCGCGATGAACGTCGGCTTCTACTACATGGCCAACGCCTTCGGGCGGCTGACGGGGACGGTGCTGTCGGGCGCGCTCTACCAGTGGCAGGGCCTGCAGGCCTGCCTCTGGGCGTCGGCCGTCTTCGTCGTCGCCGCCGGTGTCCTGTCGCGGCTGCTGCCGACCGGCGTCAGGTCGCCGGCGGCGGCTCCGGCGCCTGGATGACGCGCCGCAGCAGACGCGTGGCGGTCACGCGGACCTCGTCCAGCGGCCGGCCCTCGTCCTGCGCCATGAGCGCCATCTGGACGATGCCCGACAGGATCATCCGCGCGGTCGGCACGTCGACGGGGTGCAGCGCGAGGTCGGGCTCGTGCACGCGGGCCTCCTCGACGAGCAGGTGGATGGTCTGGCCGGCCCGCTCGTTGGCGGCCTCGAGCAGCCGGCGCCCGCGCTCCCCCGTGAGGTGCAGCTCGCGCATGAAGCTGCGCATGAGCCGCGGCTCGGCCTCGAGCGCCTCCAGGTAGCTGCCGACCGCGCGGTCCAGGCGCTCGTCCGGGGTGCCCTCGGTCATGACCGCGGCGGCGACGTCGGCGATCGTCCGGGCCGCGACCTGCTCGAGCAGGGCCACGTAGCAGTCGACGGGGTCCGTGAAGTGCTCGTAGAACGTGCGGCGCGAGACGCGCGCCTCGCGTACGACGTCCGCCAGCGTCGTCCCCTGGAAGCCGCTGCGGCGGATCGAGGCCGCCATGCCGTCCAGCAGGCGGGCGCGGTGGTCGACCTGGGCGGGGGTGGGCGCGGCGGGCATCCGGGCGCCAACGCTACCGCAGCGTCCAGGAGGTTCGACAGCGCTGGTACTGACCAGTACCATCCGGGCCATGTCGAGCGCCGCGTTGTCGCATCCCGCCCCTCCGGTCGCCGCCCCGTCGCCCGTCCTGCTGGGCAGCGCGCCGCCTTCGCCGGCCGGGCCGCTGGGCGCCGACGCCGCGGTGCACCGCCCGCCGTCGCTGCCGCAGGCACCGCGGCTGCAGACGCTGCGCTTCCTGCGGCGCCCGCTCCCGTTCCTCTTCGCCGGGCGCCGCGCGCTGGGGGAGACGTTCGCCTTCCACGTCATGGGCCGGCCGCAGGACCCGATCCACCTCGTCAGCCATCCCGACCACGCCCGCTCGCTCTTCACGGCGCCGGCGGAGCTCGTGCCCTCGATGGCCGCGGAGTCACCGCTGCGGCCGGTCCTCGGCCCGGGCTCGGTGCTGACCGCCAACGGGCCGGGCCACCTGCGCCGGCGCAAGCTGCTGCTGCCGCCGTTCCACGGCGACGCCATCGCCCGCTACACGGCGGCGATCGAGCGCGTCGTCAGCGCCGAGCTGGACCGCTGGGCGGCGGGGTCGACGTTCGCCACCGCGCCCCGGATGCAGGCCGTGACGCTCGACGTGATCATGGCCGGCATCTTCGGCGTGGAGGGCGAGCCGCGGCCCGGCACCCCCGAGCGGCGCCTGCGCGACGCCACCCGGCGCCTGCTCGCCTTGAGCGAGCGCCCCGCCTGGCAGCTCGTCGAGCTCGCCAACGCAGGACGCGCCGACCCGCGCGGGGTCCTGAAGCTCGCGATGGACCACATCGACGGCCACCTGTACCGCGTCATCGCCGCTCGGCGCGCGACACCGGACGCCAACGCCGGCCCGGACATCCTGTCGCTCCTGCTCACCGCGACGGACGAGGACGGCCGCCACCTCAGCGACCGCGACGTCCGCGACGAGCTGCTCACCCTCGTCCTCGCCGGCCACGAGACGACGGCCAACCAGCTCGCCTGGACCTTCGAGCGCCTCGTGCGCACGCCGGCCGCCTACGCCGCGCTGCGGGACGCGGTCCGTGGGGGCAGCGCGGAGGAGGCCCGCCTGACCGTCGACGCGACGATCCACGAGGCGATGCGCGTGCGCCCGGTCATCCCGCTCATCGGCCGGCGCGTGCAGGTGCCGTGGCAGCTGGGGGACCACAGCGTCCCGGCCGGATCGGTCGTCTCCGTGGCGATCCCGCTGCTGCACCACCGCGAGGACCTCTACCCCGACCCGTTCGCCTTCCGGCCCGAGCGCTTCCACGGCGTCAAGCCCGGCACCTACACGTGGGTGCCGTTCGGCGGCGGGACGCGGCGCTGCCTCGGCGCGGCGCTGGCGATGGCCGAGCAGCACATCGTCCTGCGGACGGTCGCCGAGCGCGTCGACCTCGTCGCCGCCGACCCGGCGCCCGAACGCGAACAGCACCGCAACGTGACGATGATCCCGCGGGAGGGCGGGGTCGTCACCGTCGCGCGACGCGTCGCCTGAGCGACCCGGGCGGCCGGCTCAGCCGGCGTCGGGGTGCAGGCGCCGGGTCATCTGCCGCCCGGCGCCGGTGCGCCACTCGACGAGCATGAGCGTCGCGTCGTCGCGCTGGTCGCCGTCCTGGTGCTCGACGAGGGCGCGCGAGAGGCGGCGCATCGTCTCGGGGATCGGCTCGCCCGCGCCCTCGGCCTGCACGATGAAGTCGATCAGGCGCTCCATCCCGAAGAGGCGGCCGTCCGGGGTCCGGGCCTCCGTCACGCCGTCCGTGTAGAGCAGGACGCGGTCCCCGGGCTCCAGCTGCTCCTCGTTCACCGTGGCCGGCCGGCGCCAGAGCCCGACGCCGAGCGGCGGCCCGGTCACCCCGACGAGCTCCTTGACGACCTGGCCGGCCCGCAGCAGCAGCGGCCGCGGGTGGCCGGCGTTGACCCACGACAACCGGCCCCGCTCGACGTCGAGGGTGGCGAAGACCGCGGTCGTGAAGAGGCGGGTGTCGAACTGGGCGGCGATGGCCCGGTCGACCGCCGCGGCGATCTGCGGCAGGTCGTCCAGGGCGCGGCGCCGGTTGCGGTAGCTGCCGACCGCCAGCGAGGCCAGGAGGCTGGCCTGGATGCCGTGCCCGACCGCGTCGAAGACCGCGAGCTTCGCCACGCCGGGCTCCAGCGAGTAGTCCACGAGGTCGCCGCCGACGTCGTAGGCCGGCTCCAGCAGGGCGGCGATCGAGACCTCCTCGGTCCCCGCGGTCAGCGGCGGCATGAGCGACCACTGCATCTCGGCCGCCAGCGACATCTCCTCCCGCCGGGCCACCCGGTGCAGCGCGTCGCTGAGCAGCGCCTTGGAGATGAGCAGCTCGGCGACGAGCGCGGCCAGGTGCGCGATCCGCGCGTGCTCGCGCTCGCCGACGGCGTCGAAGGTCACGGCGAGGACCCCGAGGCGCTCCAGCCCGTCCAGCAGCGGCACCCACAGGCGCACGCCGTCGTCGCGGTCGACCGTCTGCGGGACCATCTGGCGGAAGACGCGGCCCGGCAGCGTGCCGTCGATCTCGTACACCGGCCCGCCGGCGGCCAGCGCGTGCAGCTCGCTCTGCCCGTGGTCGACGACGAGCAGCTCCAGGTCCCGGCCCCCGAGGTCGCCGGCCGCGGCGGCGACGATCTCGCCCAGGTGGTCGGCCGTGGCCAGGTGCGAGCGCTGCATCAGCCGGCGGAAGGCGCGCTCACCGGGGCTGATGTCGTCGAGGTCGGTCACGGTGGCTCGTGCGGACGACGACCTGCGGTCGCGCCCGGGCGGGGCTTTGCCCGCACGTGTTGCGGCTGAACCGCCGGTGCCCGGCGGCCCGGTGCTGGCGTCCGGCCCACCGGCCCGGCCTTCATACTCACCGTCATGGGCCGCCGATCCCGCACCCGCGCCAACGCCGCTCCGGCGCGGGCCCCCAACCGTGCCCAGCGCCGCGCGGCCAAGGGCGTCGCGACGGCGCCCGCCCGGCCGCCGCGGGAGAAGGCCTTCGACCGCCTGTCGCCCGTCCGCCGGACGCTGACCGGCTACCTGGCCTGCGCGATGGTCATCGCCATCGCCACGGTCTTCGGCATCGCCGCGCTCGGCGGGTCGCTCGGGCCGTTCATCGTCGTCGCCTACGTCATGCTCGGCGCCGGGCTGAGCTTCCGCTGGGCGCAGGGCCGCCTCGCCGGGCACGCGCTGAGCAACGAGGACCGGATGATGCAGACGCTGGCCGGCGGGATGCTCCTCATCAGCCTGCTGCTGGCCGTCGTCAGCGCCGTGCTGCTCAGCGTCGTCTGACGGACGGCGGCGGCCCGCCGGGGCCTCGCCTCAGGGGGTGCCCAGACGCCCGGGCGGCCAGTAGCGCAGCGCGGCCTCGCCGATGATCCAGTCGACCGGGATCGGGCCCCAGAAGCGGCTGTCGTCGGAGTTGCCGCGGTTGTCGCCCATGAGGAAGACGCTGCCGCGCGGGATGGTGATCGGCTCGTCCAGGGTGCAGCCGTCGCTGAACCCGCAGGGACGGGTGTAGCCGTCGGGCTCGCGCCGGCCGTTGCGGATGACGTGCCCGGCGTGGATGCGGATCGTGTCCCCGCCGACCGCGACGACACGCTTGACGAACGCGGTGCTCGCCCGTCGCGGCGTCGGCGTCGGGCAGGCGCGGTCCTCGACGTCCGGCGCGCCGCACTGGGCGGGCACGGCCGTGGCGCCGGCCGGCGGGGTGAAGATGACGATCTGGCCGACCTTCGGGGTGGAGCCCAGGCGGTGCGAGAAGCGGTTGGCCACGACGCGGTCGCCGACCTTGAGCGTCGGCAGCATCGACTCGCTCGGGATGCGGTACGGCTTCACAGCGTAGGCCTGCACCGACAGCGCCAGCAGGAGGGCGACCCCGACGGTGAAGACCGCCTGGAACACCTTGCCGCGACGGATCTCCTCCCAGCTCTCGCGCACGCTCCCAGGGTAGGGCCCGCGCAACCATCGCCGCCCGGCGACGTTCTGGGGCCATGTCCACCACCCTGCGCCGTCCTGTCGTCCTCGTGGCCGCCTCCGTCCTCGTCGCCGCCTGCGCTGCCACCGGCGCCGCGCTGCCGGCCGGGGCCGCCGATCCGGCGCCCGACCGCGACGTCATCAGCTTCAGCGACCCGGCCGCCGACGGCCTGCCGGTCACCGGCCCGCTGTCGGAGTTCCGTGTCACCTCCAAGGCGCGCGTCACCGTCCCCACGCGGTGGGAGCGCCGGGACACCAAGCCCGGCCGCCTGCGCTTCCGCCTCGCCCGAGGCGGCGCGTGCACCTACGACCTCGTCTACACCGTCCGCACCTCGCTGGGGGAGCCCGGCTCGGCCCAGGACCGCGTGGAGCGTGCCGTGCCGGCGGCCGGAGCGCGGTACGTGCTGGACGAGGGCGTCCACGGCCGGCGCGCCTTCCGGGTCGTGCGGCGCCAGGGCACGTCGCAGGTCCGCATCGACGCGCAGTGGAGCGGCGTGCTGACCAAGCGCGACGACATCGCACCGGCCGGCAAGGTCGCGTGGACGGACATCCGGGTGCTCGCGACCTCCCGCCGGGGCGACGAGTGCCACGCGGGCACCTACCGCGAGGCGATGGGCCCGGACATCGGGGACTCGCTGGCCGTCGCGCGGACGGCCCTGCGCTTCACGAGGACGGGCTGACCTCCGCGGCGCCCTCGGGGTCGTCGCCGCCGCCGCGATCCTGCTCGTCCTCCCAGTCGCCGGCGACCTGCGCGCCGGCGTCGGGGAGCGCCGCCGCCTTCTTCTCGGCGTCCTCGATGCGGTCCTCGAGCCGGTGGAGGCCGCGCTCCATGTCCTCGGCGTGGTTCTCGATCTTGGGGTCGGGCATGACGCGAGGATGCCCCGCGGCGTCCGGTCGCAACCGCGCGGCTAGCGTGGAGGGATGACCGCAGGCAACCACACGTTCACCATCGGCGGCGACCTCGAGGTCCGCCGCCTCGGCTTCGGCGCGATGCGCATCACCGGGGAGGGGATCTGGGGCCCGCCGGCCGACCGCGATCAGGCGCTCGCCGTGCTGCGGCGCGCCGCGGAGCTCGGGGTCGACTTCATCGACACCGCCGACTCCTACGGCCCGCACGTCTCCGAGGAGCTCATCGCCGAGGCGCTCTGGGCCGAGGGCCGGGCCTACGGTCCCGTCAAGGTCGCCACGAAGGCCGGCCTCACCCGGCAGGGGCCGGGGGAGTGGAACCCCGTCGGCCGGCCTGAGTACCTGCGCCAGTGCGCGGAGCTCAGCCTGCGCCGGCTGCGGGTCGACACGATCGACCTCTACCAGCTGCACCGCATCGATCCGCAGGTGCCGCGCGAGGAGCAGTTCGGCGTCTTCAAGGAGCTGCAGGACGAGGGCAAGATCCGCCACTTCGGCCTCAGCGAGGTCTCGGTGGAGGAGATCCAGGCCGCGCAGGCCGTCCTGCCCGTCACGACGGTCCAGAACCTCTACAACCTCACCACGCGCCAGTCCGAGGACGTCCTGGACCACTGCGAGGCCGAGGGGATCGGCTTCATCCCGTGGTTCCCGCTGGCCTCCGGCAGCCTCGCGCAGCCGGGCGGGCCGCTGGCCACGGCGGCCGAGCACCACGACGCCACGCCCGGGCAGGTCGCGCTGGCGTGGCTGCTGCACCGCTCGCCCGTCGTGCTGCCGATCCCCGGGACGGGCTCGGTCGCCCACCTGGAGGAGAACGTCGCCGCGGCCGACCTGTCGCTGACCGACGCGGAGTTCGCGGCGATCGACCAGGCCACGGCGACCGCCTGACGGCCCGCAGGCCCGCGGGCTGTGGTCGCACCCGGACGGCGACGCTCAAGCGCCGGCGCCCGGGTGCCGACAGGCCCGGCCATGAGCGACGAGCGCGAGGAGCAGGACGCGGCGCTGGACCATGCGATCACCGCGGCGAACCTGCTCGACACGATCGCCTTCCTGTGCGCGAAGTCCTGCCAGCTGGCCGCTCAGACCGGCGAGCGCGACGAATGGGGCGAGCACGCCGACTACACGGCGCTGTGCCTGTCGCGCCTGGCCCAGACCCGGGTGCTCGCCAGGGACTTCATGGAGACGGCGACGGCGATGGCCCGGCGGCGCATCGGCGCCGACGACGAGCTCACGGCCCTGGAGTACGTCGACGCCCTGACGCTGACCGGGGCGTTCGCCGAGCGCGTCCTGTCGCGCATGCCGCGCCTGGCCGGCTGACGCAGGGCTCAGCCCGACGGCCCGGCGGGGGCGGCCGCGGCGGCCCCGGCGACGAGCGGCGCGACGATCGCCGGCATGCGCCGCCAGCGCGCCGACTGCAGCGCGTCGGTCGCGAAGCCCGCGCCGGCCAGGGCGCCGCGCGTGTCGCGGTTGCAGTTGCAGCCGTAGCCGAAGGCGAGCCACGGACGGTGCAGGCGGTCCTGCCAGCGGGCCAGCGCCGCGCCGTCGGCCCGCACGTGCTCGATGAGCAGCAGCCGGCCGCCCGGGCGCAGGACGCGCCGGATCTCGCGCAGCGACGCCGTGACGTCGCTGACCGTGCAGAGCACGAGCGTGCTGACGACGGTGTCGAAGCTGTCGTCGGCGAAGGGCAGCGCCTCGGCACCGGCGGCGACGACGGCCGGCCGGTGGTGGTGCGTGGCGGCGGCCGACCGCAGGCGCGCGACCATCGAGGGCTCGGGCTCGGCGAGGGTGAGGGAGGCGACGGCCGGGGGGTAGGCGGCGAGGTTCAGGCCCGTGCCGGCGCCGATCTCCAGGACGTCACCCGAGGCGCCGGAGAGGACCGAGCGGCGCAGGTCGCGCATGCCCGCCCGCTCGCCCCAGGCGAGGAACGGATCGTAGATGCGCGTGAAGAGGGAGCCGTAGAGGGACACGGACGCCATGCTGCCACGCGGCTTGACAGCGTGTCAAAACGGGCTGGTCAGGCGGCCTTCATGAGGCGCGGCGCGACCTGCTTCTTGCGGCTCATGACCCCCGGCAGCGGGATGACGCCGTCGTCGCAGAGGGTGCCGAAGGCGCGCTGGGCCATCCCGGTGTCGCCGCCGACGACGAGGTGCGTGCCCCCCGCGACGACGTCCGTGACCATGAGCGCGACGAGGCGGTGCCCGTCCCGCTGCACCCGCGCCTCGACGGCGTCCCGCAGCTCCGGCACCCGCGTGAGGATCGAGTCGCCGACCGTCTCGACCTGCCCGATGCAGATGGACTGGCCGCTGGGCAGCTCGTAGCCCTTGAGATCGCGGTCGACGATCTCGTCGGCCGACAGCGCCGAGACGTCGCTCGTCGCCTCGAACATCGCCCGGCCGAACTCCTGCGGGTCCAGGTCCAGCCGGCCGGCGAGCGACCGCACGGCCGCCTCGTCGCGCGGCGTCGTCGTCGGGGAGCTGAGGATGACGGTGTCCGACAGGATCGCCGCCAGCAGCATGCCGGCGGTCGCGGGGCTCGGCTCGTGCCCGTAGGCGCGGAACTGCTCGGTCACGAGCGTGCTGGTGGAGCCGACGGGGTCGAAGATCGCCCGCAGGGGCTGTGTCGTCTCGATCGAGCCGATGTGGTGGTGGTCGAGGATCTCGACGATCTCGGCCTCTTCGACGCCGGGGATCGACTGCGCGGCCTCGGCGTGGTCGACGAGGATGACCTTCCGGGGCTGCGGGTCCACGAGGTCCGCCCGCGTGACGAGGCCGATCGGCCGGCCGTCCCGGTCCACCACGACGGCGGACCGGTAGCTCATGTCCTTGATCTCCTCGGAGATGTCCTGGACGAGGTCCCGGGCGCGGACGGTCAGCGGGTCGGTCTCGGCGAGGGCGACGACGGGGGAGGAGAGCGTGATCATGCGCCCGGCGACGTAGGAGTCCAGCGGCGTGGACACGACCGGGATGTCGCGCTCGACGGCGAGCTTCAGCGTCGCCTCCGGGACGGGCGCCCCCGTGGAGATGACGAGGGCGGAGATGCCGAGCTCGAGCGCCCGGACCTGGGCGAGCTCGCGGTCGCCGACGACGGCCACGTCGCCGGGTGAGATGTCGCTGAGGATCGACCCGAGCGCACGGGCGAGGACCCACACGCGCCCGCCGACCGTGACGTCCGCGTGGTCGGTGAGCAGCTCGCCCTCCAGGACGTCGGCCATCGCCGCCATCGTCGTCTGCCCGAGCAGGCGGGGGACCTCGTGGGTCTCGCGGACGTAGCGGTGCGCGAGCGCCCGCTCGGCGAGCACGCCGGTGAGGTGGCCGTCGGCGTCGACGACGGGCAGCAGCTCGAGGCCGGCGGAGACCATCGCCTGCCCGGCGTAGCGCAGCGGCGTGTTGGCGTCCGCGACGGGGAACTCCTCGCGCATCACGTCCCCGGCCCGCAGCTGGATGTGCTCGAGCAGGCGCGGGGCCTCGGCGCCCGAGCGCTCCAGCGCCCACGTCGTCTGGGCGTTGAGCTTCCCCAGGCAGGCCGGCAGGTACTCGCGGTCGGGGTCGACGAGCTGTTTGAGCTCGGCGTAGCCGAGGGCCGCCGAGACCGAGTCGGTGTCGGGGTTGCGGTGCCCGGTGACGTAGATCCGCTCGGGGCGGTTGTGACGGGAGCGTGGGTCTGCGGTGTTCACGGACGCGTGATCCTATGGAACCTGGCGGGCCGGGCGCGGGGTTCTCGTGTCAGCGCCGTGCCCCGCCGCGCGGGCCGTCGGACCCGCGTCGCGGGAGGCAGGCGGGGGCAGGCGTCAGGCCCCGGCGCCGGCGGCGGCCGCCTGCAGCGCCGCGAGATCGAGCTTGCGCATGCCGAACATCGCCTCCATCGCGCGGCGCGCGGCGTCGGGGTCCTCCGCGCGGAGAACGTCCTCCAGCCCGACGGGCACGACCTGCCACGACAGCCCGAAGCGGTCCTTGAGCCAGCCGCACATGCTCTCCTGCCCGCCGTCGGCGGTGAGCGCCGCCCAGTAGCGGTCGACCTCGGCCTGGTCCTGGCAGGTGATCTGGAAGGACACGGCCTCGTCGAACGTGAACTGCGGGCCGCCGTTGATGGCGACGAACGGCTGCCCGTCGAGGACGAACTCGACGAACATCACCGTGCCCGGGACGCCGTGCCCGCCGGCCTCCGTGTAGTGGACGACGTTGCGGACCTCCGAGTCCGGGAAGATCGAGAGGTAGAAGGCGACGGCCTCCTCGGCTTGGGTGTCGAACCACAGGTTCGGCGTGATCGTCGGCACGGCGGGCGCTCCTCGGGGTCGTGGTGGCCGGGGACGGGCGGCGGCCCGTCCCGTCCCTTCGAGGACGGGGCCGGGCGTCGCAAGTCATCGCCCGTCGGCGGCGCGGGGGTCAGTCGCGGCGCTGCTGGGCGCCGCCGGCGAAGGCACCGATGTCGGTCAGGAAGGCCAGGACGACGAAGGCCCACTCGATGCCGGTGACCTCGTTGGTGCCGGACGTCCACATGATGGCGTACGCGAGGGTCGTCCACGGCAGCAGGAAGAAGCCGAGGACCGGGACGAGCGAGTCGTCGTAGGCGCGCGACAGGAGGTTGCCCTCCAGCCACAGATACACGAGGCCGAAGCGCGGCGAGATCAGCGCGAAGAGGAGCAGGAGGCAGCCCATCCGCGCACGCTATCCGGGACGGCGTCAGCCTGCTGACACCGACCCCAGAGGCGGCGACGACCGCGCCCGGGTGTCAGCGCCCTGCCCGGATCCGCGCCGACGCTGCAGGCCGGCGACCGACGGCCGACGACGCGGCAGAGCGCCCCTCCCGGCGCGCCGACCTCCACGAAGCGAGAACCCATGCAGCAGTTGCTCCCGTCCGTCGCCGTCCTCGGCGCCTGTGCCGCGCTCGTCACGACCGCCACCGCCGGCGCCGCGCCGGCCACGAAGACCGTCGACGGCAAGCTCGTCTCGGTCACGTACGCCGCCGCGAAGCAGACCGGGACCGTCACCGTCTCGTCGGCCAAGGGCCGCTACGTCTACCTCGTCGACAAGGCGACCGACTGTGGCTACAGCCAGGGGCAGATGGGCGACTCGATCGTCTGCAAGGCCCTGGCGGGCGCGCGGTTCAAGGGCAAGCCCGTCACGGTGAAGTACCACCGCAACGCGGCCGGCAAGCGCGTCGCCGAGCTCGTCGCCGCCCACCTCTAGGCCAGGTCGTGGACCGTCACGGGCCTCCGACACCCGTCCGCTGAGCTGGTCGGGGCCCGGCGGTCCTGACAGAGTCGGCCGCATGACAACACCAAGGATGGTGTCGCGCCGCGCTGCCGCCGCCGCGACGGTCGCCGCCGGCGCGGTGGCCGTCGCGCTCGTGCCCGCGGCCGCGGACGCCCGGCCCGTGAGCTGGGGCGGCTTCGGGTCCAACGACCTGGGGCCGGGCACGCTCGTGCTGAAGGTCGAGAACGGCCGGGCCCGGATCGGCAGCCTCCAGGCGATCATGGCCTGCGTCGACCAGGGCGACGGCACCGAGTCCGAGCGCGCGTTCTCGATCGGCTCGCGCCCGGGGGCCGTCACGCTCAACCGCAACCGCTTCAGCTTCGACTTCACCGCGAGCTCCGGCGGCCGCCGCGGCCACGTCCGGCTGGCGGGGACGCTCGGCTCAGGCGGCCGGGGGACGGCCCGTCTGAACCTGACGGCGACCGGGCGCGACGACAGCACGGGCGGCATCATCGAGCGCTGCCAGGCCGCGCTGAGCTACAACCTGCGCCGCGGGCGCTGACGGGCGGCGCACCGCCCGCCTCGCCCGTTCACCGGGCTGTCACATCCGGGTTCGTAACGCCCGGCGCCGCCGGGGGGACAGAGGGGCATGCCGATCCCCTCCAGCATCCAGACGTTCATCGACGGCCAGGCCGACGCGTCGCCGACGCGCTACGCCGACCTGCGCGCCGTCGTCTTCAACGGGACGCTCAAGCGCTCCCCCGAGCCGAGCCAGACCGACGGCCTGCTCGCGGTCGCGCGCAACGTCTGGGAGCGCTGCGGCGTGCAGGTCGACGAGGTGCGCACCGTGGACCACGTCATCCCGCCGGGGGTCTGGCCGGACATGCGCGAGCACGGGTACGAGCAGGACGACTTCCCGGACATCTACGCGCGCCTCGTGGCGCCCGCCGACATCATCCTCATCGCCGGCCCGATCTGGCTCGGGGACCAGAGCTCGCAGACCCGCCTGATCATCGAGCGCCTGTACGCGTACTCGGGGGACGTGAACGCGGCGGGCCAGTGGTCCTACTACGGGAAGGTCGGCGGCGCGTTGACGACGGGCAACGAGGACGGCGGCAAGCACGTCTCGGCGCAGGTGCTCTACGCGCTGCAGCACATCGGCGTCACCGTCCCGCCGCAGTCGGACGCCTACTGGAACGGCGAGGCCGGCCCCGGCCCGTCCTACCTGGACCCCGAGGCCGGCGGCGAGCGCAACGCGTGGACGACGCGGAACACCGTCTTCATGGCCTGGAACCTCCTGCACCTGGCCCGGATGCTCAAGGACGCCGGCGGCATCCCGGCCTACGGCAACTCGACGCACGACTGGGACCTCGCGCACCCCGAGCACCCGAACCCCGAGTACCGCGGCTGACCGGTGGACCTGCACTTCTCCAACCTGCTGGCCGTCGCGGCGGTCGCCTTCCTCGCGCCGCTCGCGCTCGGGCTCGTCCCCGGCCTGCCGCTGCCGGCCGTCGTCCTCGAGCTCCTGGCCGGCATCGTCCTGGGGCCCTCGGGGCTGGACCTCGTCCAGGTCGACGAGCCGGTCGCGGTGCTCGCCCTGCTCGGCCTGGCGATCCTGCTCTTCCTCGCCGGCCTGGAGGTCGAGTTCGAGCGCCTGCGCGGGCGCCTGCTGCGCCTGGCCCTGGCGGGCTTCGCGGCGTCGTTCGCGCTCGCGGTCGCCGTCGGCCTGGCCCTGCAGGCCGCCGGCCTGGTCCGCAACCCGCTGTTCGTCGCGATCGTCCTCAGCGCGACGTCGCTCGGCGTCGTCATCCCGGTCCTCAAGGACGCCGGGCTGGCGGGCTCGCCGTTCGGCCAGCTCGTCATCGCCGCCGCGTCGATCGCCGACATCGCGACGATCGTCCTGCTCTCGCTGCTCTTCAGCGAGCACGCCGACGGCCTGGGCTCGCAGCTGACGCTACTCGGCGCGCTGGCGGCGCTGACCGCCGGCGTCGCGCTCGTCGTGCGGCGCGGCGCGCGCTCGATGCGCCTGACCGACACGCTGCAGCGGCTGCAGGACACGACGGCGCAGATCCGCGTGCGCGGCGCCGTCCTCCTGCTCGTCGCCTTCGCCGCGGCGGCCGAGCACCTCGGCCTCGAGGTCATCCTCGGCGCGTTCGTCGCGGGCGCGCTGCTCAGCCTGCTGGACGGCGACCGCGCGATGACCCACCCGCTGCTGCGGGCCAAGCTCGAGGCGGTCGGGTACGGCGTCTTCGTCCCGGTCTTCTTCGTCACGAGCGGGCTGCGCTTCGACCTGGACGCGCTGACGCAGTCCAGCTCGACGCTCGTCGCGGTGCCCGTCTTCCTCGCGGCGCTGCTCGTCGTGCGCGGCCTGCCCGCGCTGCTGTACCGCGACTACCTCGCCGACGACCGCCGGACCGTCGTCGCCGGCCTGCTGCAGGCCACGAGCCTGCCGTTCATCGTCGCCTCGACGCAGATCGGCCTGACGCTCGGGCTCCTGACGCCCGCGACCGCCGCGGGCCTCGTCGCCGCCGGCCTGCTCAGCGTCGTCGCCTTCCCGCTCCTGGGCCTGACGCTCCTGCGCTCAGGGCCCGCGCCCGCGCCCACCGCCGTCCTCGGAGGACCCACCGCACCATGACGACGCCCGACCCCGCCGTCCTGACCTGGCACCGCATCCTCGACGTCGACGCCCTGCCCGAGGGCCGCGTCGTCGCGGTCACCGTCGGGACGCACACCTACGCCGTCTCGCACGTCGACGGGCGCTACGGCGCGCTGGACAACCGTTGCCCGCATCAGGGCGGTCCGCTGGCGGAGGGGACGCTGGAGGACGGCGTCCTGCGCTGCCCGTGGCACGGCTTCGACTACGACCCCGTGACCGGGCAGCCGCCCGGGCAGTTCGGCGACTGCGTCCCGGCGCACCCCGTCGAGGTCCGCGAGGACGGCATCCACCTCGGCCTGCCCGAGGACCGCGCCCCGCACGTGCGGACGGTCTCCGACGCGATCGCGCAGACGCTGGTCGCGTGGGGCGTGGACACCGTCTTCGGGATGGTCGGGCACTCGAACCTCGGCATGGCCGACGCCCTGCGCCGCCGCGTGGCCGACGGCGAGCTGCAGTACATCGGCATCCGCCACGAGGGCGCCGCGGCGTTCGCGGCCTCGGCCTACGGCAAGCTCACCGGCCGGCCCGCCGCGTGCCTGACGATCGCCGGCCCCGGCGCGACGAACCTCCTCACGGGCCTGTGGGACGCGAACGTCGACCGTGCGCCCGTCGTCGCGCTCACCGGGCAGGTCGCCACGAGCGTCATCGGCGTCCACAACTTCCAGGAGCTCGACCTGCGCGCGGCCTTCGGCGGCGTCGCCGCGTGGAGCTCGACCGTCCTGCCGGACTCCCGGCCCGCCGAGCTCACCGCGCTGGCGGTCAAGCACGCCCTGCTGACGCCGGGCGTCGCGCACCTCGTGCTGCCCGACGAGGTGCAGACGCAGCCGTCCGAGGCCCCCGTCGCCGGGCCGGCCGGCCGCGTGCCCGACCGGGCGATCGCCCCGCCGACCGGCGCGCTGGCGGACGCCGCCGCCCGCCTGCGGGGCGCCCGCCGGCCCGTGATCATCGTCGGCCACGGCGCCCGCTTCGCGATGGAGGAGGTCATCGCGCTCGCCGAGCGCCTCGGCGCCCCGGTGCTCACGACCTTCAAGGCCAAGGGCCAGATCCCCGACGAGCACCCGCTGGCCGCCGGCGTCCTGGGGCGCTCGGGGACGCCGGTGGCGTCGTGGCTCATGAACGAGGCCGACCTGCTCGTCGTCTTCGGCGCCTCGTTCTCCAACCACACGGGCATCTACCCCGGCCACCCGATCGTCCAGGTCGACCACGACCCGCTGCAGCTCGGCAAGTTCCACCCGGTCGCCGTCCCGGTGTGGGGGGACGTCGCGGTGACCGCCACGGCGCTGCTGGACGGCCTCGGATCTCGCCCAGCGCCGGGCGCCGAGGACCGCCCCGACCAGGCCGCCGACGTCGCGCGCCACCGTGCGCGCTGGCGGGCCGAGAAGGCCTCGCGCGCGGCCGACGACCGCGGCCACGGCCTGGCCTCCGCGGCGATCTTCGCCGCGATGACCCGCCACTGCCCGCCCGAGGCGGTCATCAGCGTCGACGTCGGCAACAACGCCTACGCCTTCGGCCGGTACTTCGAGACCAAGTCCGGGCAGGCGGTGCTCATGAGCGGCTACCTCGGGTCGATCGGCTTCGGCTTTCCCGCCGCGATGGGTGCCTGGGCCGCGACGCGCGGCGAGCGCCCCGTCTGGTGCGTCACCGGTGACGGCGGCTTCGGCCAGTACCTCGCCGAGCTGACGACCGCCGTCGCGCACCAGATGCCGATCGTCCACCTGCTGCTGAACAACGGCGAGCTGGCGAAGATCTCCAAGGAGCAGCGCGCCGGCGCCTGGGACGTGTGGGAGACGGGGCTGACGAACCCGGACTTCGCTGACTACGCGACCTCGTGCGGCGCGCTCGGCCTCAAGGCCCGGACGGCCGCCGAACTCGACGAGGCGCTCGCGGCCGCGGCCGCCTACCGCCGCGGCCCGGTGCTCATCGACATCGAGGCGGACGCCGACCTGCCCTGAGCCTCAGCCGAAGTGCTCCCACGGCCACGGCTGCGCGCTGCCGTGGCGCTCGATGACCGGCCCGACCGGGAGGGGGAAGGCGCCCACGACCCCGGCGCCGACGCGCAGGACGCGAGCGGTCCCGACCCGGGCGAACGGGTCCTCGCGCAGACGCGGTGCCGCGTCGTCGCCGCGCCGGACGGTCACCGCGCCGGCGAAGCGCGAGTCGTCGATCAGCACGGTGCTGACGGCGTCCGGCGGGCGCGCGTCGGCCAGCAGCCGGCGCCGCGCCTGCTGCACCGCCAGGTCGTCGACGGCGACGAGCGCGTCGCGGTCGGGCCAGACGAGCGACACCCAGGCCGCCCGTCCGCCGGCGTCCACGAGGCGCGGGTCCACCCGCCGGGCCTCGCGGCGCGGCTTGCTCTGGCGGCGCCACGCGACGAGCCAGCCGGCAGCCACGCCGTCGGGCGCGTGCAGCGGCGCCTGCGCGTCCGCGCTGTCGTCGGCCTCGTCCAGCACGGCCAGCCAGGCGCGGGTCACGCCGCCGCCCCGCGTCGGAGGACCCGCCCGGCCGGCTCGCCGGCGGGCCGCCCGTCGAGGGCCACCGTGCGCCCACGCAGCACCGTGCGCACCGGCCGGCCGAGGAAGGCCCGGCCGGCGAACGGGCTGAGCCGATGGCGGTCCCGCAGGTCCTCGCGCGTCAGCGTCCAGCGCGCGCCCGGGTCGACGAGGACGAGGTCCGCGTCGGCGCCCGGGGCGATCGCGCCCTTCGCCGGGGCCAGGCCCAGCCGCCGGGCCGGCGCGGCCGCCAGGAGCCGGCCGAGGGCTGCGGCGTCCAGCGCCGTCCCCAGCAGGCTGCTGAGCAGCGTCTGCGCCCCGGCGATCCCGCCCCAGACGTCGAAGAAGTCGGCCTCCCCCTTCAGCGCCGCGGGGGCCGGCGAGTGGTCGGTCGCCACGAGGTCCACGT
Organism: uncultured Conexibacter sp.; assembly: GCA_964600395.1. GTDB lineage: Bacteria > Actinomycetota > Thermoleophilia > Solirubrobacterales > Solirubrobacteraceae > Paraconexibacter. The sequence continues at coordinate 8,640 of CAZRLR010000010.1, read as the reverse complement.
CGCCGAGCATGACGGACGACCACAGCGCCGTCACCTCCTCGCGCGGTCGCAGCGGCGGCGCGCACTTGGCGATCGCGCCGAGGCGCTCGGCGTCGTCCTCGTCGAGCAGGAGGTAGTGCGGGCAGGTCTCGCAGGTGACGTCCACGCCCCGCGCCCGGGCCTGCGCGACCACCGCCACCCCGGCAGCGCACGACACGTGCACGACGTGCAGCGCGCAGCCGGCCTCCTCGGCGAGCGCGACCGCCCGCTCGATCGCCTGCACCTCGGCGGCCACCGGTCGCGAGGCCAGGTAGTCCCGCACGCCGGTGCGCCCTGCCGCCCGGGCGGCGGCCGCGAGGGGCGCGGTGAGCTCCTGGCTCTCGGCGTGCACCGCGACCGGCAGCCCGAGCGCGGCCGCGCGCGCCATCCCGGCGGCGAGCGTCGCCTCGTCGGCCGCCGCGAAGTCCGCGATGCCCGAGTCGCACATGAACGCCTTGAAGCCGACGACGCCGCAGGCCGCCAGCTCGTCCAGCCGCTCCACCGGCCCGGGGACGAGACCGCCCCAGAGCGCGACGTCGACACGGGCGACCCCCTCCGCCGCGGTGACCTTCAGCGCGAACGACGCAGCGTCGAGCGTCGGCGGCGAGGCGTTCAGCGGCATGTCCACCGCGCACGTCGTGCCGCCCGCGGCCAGCGCGGCGGTCCCGGTCGCAAAGCCCTCCCACTCGGTGCGCCCGGGGTCGTTGAGGTGCACGTGCGCGTCGACGACCCCCGGGAGGACCAGCAGCCCGGTCGCGTCGATCGTCTCGCGCGCGCCGCCGGCCAGCTCCGGGCCGACCGCGGCGACGGCCCCGTCGCGCACGCCGACGTCGACGGCGGGGCGCAGGCCGTCCGGCGTCACGACGTCCCCACCACGGACGACGAGGTCGAAGCTCATCGCGCCGCCAGCGCCCGCAGCACGTCGACGAGCACCCGGACGGCGACGTCGATGTCGTCCGGCGCGACCGACTCGTCGGGGTGGTGGCTCAGCCCGCCGGCGCAGCGGACGAAGAGCATCGCCACGCCCGTCAGACGCGCGAGCATCACCGCGTCGTGCCCCGCGCCGCTGGACAGGACGGTCGGCGGCACCCCGGCCCCGGCGACCGCGTCGGTGAGCAGCTGCGTCAGCGTCGCGTCGACCGCGACCGCCGGGGTCACCAGGCGCGTCTGCAGCGCGACGTCGACCCCGCGGGTGGACGCGACCTGCGCGGCCGTCGTCCCCAGCTCCCGGACCGTCGCCTCGCGCACCGCGTCGTCGGCGTGGCGGGCGTCGAGCGTCGCCACGACGCTGCCCGGGACGACGTTCGGCGCGCCGGGACGGACCTGCAGCTGCCCGACCGTCGCCCGCAGCCCGTCGACGCGGCGCGCCTGCGCCTCCACCGCGAGGACCCACTCGGCGGCCGCGCAGAGCGCGTCGTGGCGCAGGGCCATCGGCACCGTCCCGGCGTGGCCCGCGACGCCGGTGAAGGTCGCCGCCAGCCGCGTGGCCCCGGCGATCGAGCCGACGACGCCGACGGGGCGCCCGAGCTCCTCGAGCACCGGACCCTGCTCCATGTGAACCTCCAGGTACCCGAGCACGCGCTCACCCCGGCGCGAGGCCCGGGGCAGCAGCGCGGGGTCGCAGCCGAAGTCGCGCAGCGCCCGGGCGACGCTCACGCCGTCCGCGTCCGTCAACGCCAGCAGTTCCGGGCCGAGCGCGCCGACGACGGCCCGGCTGCCGAGGTAGGCCGTCCCGAAGCGCAGGCCCTCCTCGTCGGAGAAGCCCAGGACGTCGACGGCGAACGGCAGCCGCTCGCCGGCCGCCCGCAGGCGCGCGAGCGCCTCCACCGCGACGAGGACGCCGAGCGGGCCGTCGAAGGCGCCGGCGTCCCGGACGGTGTCCAGGTGGGACCCCAGGAGGAACGTCCCGGCGCCGGGGTCGGCGCCGGCCAGGTGCCCGACGAGGTTGCCGGCGGCGTCGCGGCGGACGGTCAGGCCCGCCTCCGTCATCCAACCCGCGACGAGGCCGTTGGCGCGGTCCATCGCCGAGGAGGCGAAGGGCCGCGTCAGGCGCCCGGGCTCGTCGCTCACCGTCGCGAGCTCGAGGCAGCGGGCGTGGACCGTGGCGCCGGGGCAGTCGCTGGGCGTCGCGCGGTCCACGCGGACCATTGAACCAGCTGGGTCGACCGGCGCCCGTGGGTTGGACCGGCGGTCGCCTCGTTCGTGCCGTGCGGTCCGAGATCACGGGCGAGGGTCGGTTCTAGGGTCCGCGTGGTCTGGCCGTCAGACCTTTCCCATGCGCACCGACCTTCACTTCTACGCCACCACCCCGATGCCGGACGCGGGCGCCGGCCCGCCCGCGCCGCACGACCGCCGCGCGACGAACGAGGAGGTCGTCGACACCTTCGCCAGCCTGTGCGGCTGGGCGAAGCTCGCCGACGAGCTCGGCTACGACACGCTGTGGCTGACCGAGCACCACTTCCAGCACGAGGGCTACGAGGTCACGCCGAACCTCATCCTCTTCGGGCTGCACCTCGCGGGGATCACGACGCGCCTGCGCCAGGGCCAGGCCTTCAACGTCGTCCCGCAGTGGCACCCGCTGCGCCTGGCCGAGGACTTCGCGACGGCCGACATCCTCACGGGTGGGCGGATGGTCTTCGGCGTCGGGCGCGGCACCGTCCCGCGCGAGTCGCAGACCCTCGGCGCGGTCGTGGCCAGCGGCGACAACAAGATGTCCGCGCAGCTGGACGCCGAGAACCGCGAGCGCTTCGAAGAGGCGATGGAGGTCATCCGGCGCGCGTGGACGCAGGAGCGCTTCTCCTTCCACGGCAAGCACTTCCACTACCCGCCGGCCGGGATCCCGGACCGGGGTCGCGAGGTGGAGGAGCTGACGCTCGTCCCGCGCCCGACGCGCCCGGTCGAGATCTTCCAGCCCGTCGGCTCGCCGCGGACGCTGACGTACGTCGCCCAGCAGGGCTACCAGGGCGTCTTCGCGCTGGCCTCGCCGCCGAAGATGCAGCGGGCCTGGGACCTCTTCGCCGAGGAGGCGGGCAAGGTCGGCCGCGTCCTGGCCCCGGGCGAGGGCCGCTGCATGCAGCTCATGGTCCACGTCGCCGCCACGACCGAGCAGGCGATCGCGCGGGTGCGCGGCGGCCACGACGAGTACGTGAAGTTCCTGGCGCCGTACGGGCGCTTCGGGCAGTACGCCGACGGGCTGCCGTTCGGCTACGTCCCGACGCTGGAGGAGACGCGCGCCGCGCGCGCGATGGCGATCGGCTCGGTCGAGGACGTCGTCGAGGTGCTCGGCGAGTTCCGCGACGCCCTGAACCTGCAGCACGTCCTGCTCTTCCCCGAGTTCCCCGGGCTCACGCGCGAGGAGATCGACGAGCAGCTCGTGCTCCTGGCCGAGGAGGTCATGCCGCGCCTGGGCGTGCAGCTGGCCGCGGTGGCGCGCCCGTGAGCGGCTGCCCCAAGGCCATGGTCTACGGACCGTGCGGGGGCGTGCGCGCCGACGGGGGCTGCGAGGTGGACGACCGGCGCTGCGTGTTCGTCGACGCCGTGGAGGGGACGCCGCCCGGCCCGGCGACGGCGCGCGACGGCGGCCCCGGGCCGGCCGCCCGCGCCCTGCTGCAGATCATGGACCGCCGGCCGCTCGTCGTCGCCGGGCTGCCGCCCTCCGGCGACGCCGACGTCGAGCGCGCCGTGGCCGCCACGGTCGCCGGCCACGCGGACGCGGCGCTGCTCGGGGACGCGCCCTGGGCGCGCCGCCAGCTGCCCCCGGCGCTGCGCGCGTCCCTGCTGCTGGCCGAGGGGGTCGCCCTCTGGCCGGGGCTGAACTGCCGCGACCGCAACCGGGTGGCGCTCGAGGCCGAGCTCGACGCCCTCGGGCTGATCGGGGTCCCCGCCGTGCACTGCGTCACCGGCGACCACCCGGTGCTCGGCGACCGCGCCGACGCCGCGCCCGTCTTCGACCTGGACGGCCCGCGGCTGGCCGCGCTGGCCGCCGGCCGCGGGATGCTCGTCTCCGTCGCCGAGGCGCCGTCGGCCCCGCCGACGCACGAGCGCGCCGGCCGGGCCGCCCTGAAGGCCGCCGCCGGGGCCGACGTCTGCTTCGTCCACCACGCCCAGAGCGTCGAGGTCGCCGCCGCGTTCGTCGCCGGCGCCCGTGAGCTGGCCCCGGACCTGCGCTTCGTCGCCTGCGTGCCGGTGGCCGCCTCGCCCGCCGGGGCGGAGCGCCTGGCCGGGTTCACCGGCAACCGGACGCCCGCGGCGACCGGTGCGGCGGTGCGCGAGGGCGACCCCGTCGGCGCCGCCGCGCGCGTGGCCGTCGCCGCCGCCGAGGCGCTGCTCGAGATCGAGGGGGTGGACGGCATCAACCTGTCCTCGGCCGCCGGCCCGGGGGAGGAGCTCCAGGTCGCCGCTGCGCTGGCGCTCGTGGCCGACGCGCTCGGGGGCGGCTCGTGACGGCGCTGTTCCTGCAGGGCGGGATCGACGCGGACGGCCGGCGCCTCGACGTCCTCTGCGACGGGCAGGCCGGGACGATCACCGCCGTCGGCGCGGACCTGGCCGTCCCGTCCGGCGCGGCGGTGCAGGACTGCTCCGGCATGGTCCTGCTCACGGCCCCCGCCGAGCCGCACGCGCACCTGGACAAGGCGCTCTCGGCCGAGCAGGCGCCGAACGCGGCCGGCGACCTGGACGGCGCGATCGTCGCCTGGCACGCGCACTGGCCGGCGCTGACGCACGCGGACATCCTCGACCGTGCGCGTCGCGCCGCGCACGAGCTCGTCGCGCACGGCACGACGGCGATCCGCTCGCACGCGGACGTCAGCCCGGTCATCGGCACGCGCGCGGTGGAGGCGCTCGGCGTCCTGCGCGCGGAGCTGCGCGAGCAGCGCCTGGCCGAGCTGCAGGTCGTCGCGCTCGTCAGCCCGCCCGGCCCCGAGGAGCCGGACCCCGCCGCCTACCGCGACCGGTGGCTGCGCGCGGCGCTGGCCGCCGGGGCCGACGTCGCCGGGGGCTGCCCGCACCTGGATCCGGACCCGATCGCCGCCACGCGCGCGGCCTTCGGCGTCGCGGAGGAGCTCGGCTGCCCGATCGACCTGCACACGGACGAGACCCTGGATCCCGACATGCTCGCGCTCCCGGAGCTCATCGCGCTCGTCGGCGACCGGCGCTTCGGGCACGGGGCGGTCGCGAGCCACTGCGTGTCGCTCGGGGTGCAGGGCGCCGCGGTCCAGGAGGACGTCGCCCGCGCGGCCGCCGCCGCGCCGGTGGCGATCGTGACGCTGCCGCAGACGAACCTCTTCCTGCAGGCGCGCGGCCGGCGGACCGCGCCGCCCCGGGGCCTGACCGCCGTCCGCGCGCTGCTGGACGCCGGCGCCTGCCTGGCCGCGGGCGCCGACAACGTCCGCGACCCGTTCAACCGCATGGGGCGCAGCGACGCGCTGGAGACCGCCGCGCTGCTCGTCATGGCCGCGCACCTGTCGCCCCAGGAGGCGTGGACCGCCGTGTCGGGGGCGGCCCGCCAGGCCATGGGGCTGCCGGCGCTCGCGCTGGAGGCGGGCGCGCCGGCGGAGGTCCTGGCCGTCCGCGGCCTGTCGCTCGGGGACGCGATCGCCCGGGCGAGCGAGGACCGCGTCGTCGTGCACCGCGGGCGCTGCGTCGCGCGGACCGTCGTGCGCGGCGCCCTGCACCCGGCGACCGCGAGCGCCCGTCCGGACGGCCCGGTGGCCGTCCCCGTCCCGTCACCGACCCCCGCTCCCGCATGACGACCCTCACCGACCTGCCCACCCTGCCCGCCGTCGGCCGCCTCGAGTTCGACGGCGTCTGGATGCGCTACCCCGACGGGACGCAGGCGCTGCAGGACGTCTCCTTCCACGTCAAGCCCGGCGAATTCGTCTCCGTCGTGGGCCCCTCCGGCTGCGGCAAGTCGACGCTGCTGAAGCTGACCGCCGGGCTGCTGCCCGTCTCGGCCGGGCAGATCCGCCTCGCCGAGGGCAACCTCGGCTACGTCTTCCAGGACGCCACCCTGCTGCCGTGGCGCACCGTGCGCCGCAACGTCGAGCTCCTCGGCGAGCTGGAGGGCATGCCGCGCGCGCAGCGGGCCGAGCTCGTGCAGGAGGCCATCGAGCTCGTCGGCCTGAAGGGCTCGGAGGACAAGTACCCGCGCTCGCTCTCGGGCGGCATGAAGATGCGCGCCTCGTTGGCGCGGGCGCTGACGCTCAAGCCCGGCGTCTTCCTCTTCGACGAGCCGTTCGGGGCGCTGGACGAGATCACGCGCGAGCGCCTGAACGACGAGCTGCTCAAGCTCTTCCAGCGCGAGCAGTTCGCGGGCCTCTTCATCACGCACTCGATCGCCGAGGCGGTCTTCCTCTCCACCCGCGTGCTGGTCATGTCCGGCCGCCCGGGGCGCATCGTCGGCGACTTCCCGATCCCGTTCGCCTACCCGCGCAGCCCGGAGCTGCGCTTCGAGCCGGCGTTCGCCGAGCTCTCGGGCGAGATCTCCCACGTCCTGCGGGCGGCGCACTGATGGCCTCCGTCGTCGGCACCCCCGGCAGCCTGACGGCGCCCGACGCCGCGCCCGCCCCGGACGGGGCGGGGGGCCGCTCGCGCTTGGCGCGCGCGGCGATCGTCGCCGGCCCGCCGTTCGTCGTCTTCCTCCTCGTCCTGGGGCTGTGGTTCCTGGCCAGCCACGTCCTCGTGCACGAGGACAAGCGCTTTCTCCTGCCGCCGCCGGACCAGGTCTTCCACGACGGCTTCCTGGACTCCTACTACCGCTCGGAGATCTTCAGCGGCCTGTGGCTGACGACGCGGGCGGCGTTGATCGGCTTCGCCCTGTCGATGGCGATCGGCATGGCGGTGGCGATCGCGATGAGCCAGGCGAAGTGGATCGAGCGCTCGATCTTCCCCTACGCCGTCGTCCTGCAGACGATCCCGGTGCTCGCCGTCACCCCGCTCATCGGCATCTCGCTGGGGTACGACTTCTCCTCCCGCGTCTTCGTGTGCGTGCTGATCTCGATCTTCCCGATCATCACGAACACGCTCTTCGGCCTGCTCAGCGCCGAGCGCGGGATGCACGACCTCTTCACGCTCCATCGTGCCTCGCGCCTGACGCGCCTGGTGAAGCTGCAGCTGCCCGCCGCACTGCCCGCGATCTTCACCGGCTTCCGCATCTCCGCGGGCCTGTCGGTCGTCGGCGCGGTCATCGGCGACACCTTCTTCCAGCAGGGCGATCCGGGCGTGGGGACCCTGATCATCAAGTACGGCGCGCAGACCCAGATCACCCAGACGTACTGGGCGATCATCGTGTCGTCGCTGCTGGGCATCGTCGTGTTCGTGACGATCGGCCTGGTCAACCGCCTGGTCGTCGGTCGCTGGCATGACTCCACCCGTGCGGGGACCTGAGGGACCAGGCCCCGCCAGACCCATCAACGAGGAGATGCATATGCATGCAGCAAAGGTGCGGAACACCGCACTCGTGCTCGCCGCCGGAGCCGCGCTGATCGCCGGCTGCGGCAGCAGCGAGGACGGCGACACCACGAGCAGCGCGACGGCGAGCACGACGACGGCGGCCGCGGCTCCGGCCGCGGCGGGCACGTCGCTGGCCGGCGTCTGCCCGAAGACGATCGTCATCCAGACCGACTGGTTCCCGGAGGCCGACCACTCCGAGAGCTACGCGCTGGCCGCCGACGACGGCAAGGTCGACAAGGCCAAGAAGCGCTACACCGCCCGGCTCCTGGACGAGGGCAAGGACACCGGCGTCATGGTCGAGATCCGCGACGGCGGCCCGGCCATCGGCTTCCAGGCCCCGACGCAGCAGATGTACCAGGACAAGGACATCTACCTCGGCTACGTCAACACCGACTCGGCCGTCAAGGACCAGGCCAAGCAGCCCACCCTGAGCATCATGGCACCGCGCGAGGGCTGGCCGCAGGTCCTCATCTACGACCCCGACACGTACGACTTCAAGTCGATCGCCGACGTCGGCAAGTCCGGCGCCACGGTGCTCGCCTTCCAGGGCGCGGCGTGGACGACGTACTTCGCCAACTCGGGCCTGCTGCAGAAGAAGCAGATCGACACCTCCTACGACGGCAAGCCCGCGCGCTTCGTCGCGTCCGGTGGCAAGGTCGTGCAGCAGGGCTTCATCACCGCGGAGCCGTGGCAGTACGAGAACGCCGTCAAGCAGTGGGGCAAGCCGGTCAAGACGCTGCTGCTCAGCGACGCCGGCTACAACCAGTACGGCGAGGCGCTGGGCATCAAGAAGGGCGACCTGGCCGAGAAGTCCGCGTGCCTGAAGAAGCTCGTCCCGGTCATCCAGCGCGCGCAGGTGGCCTACGCGAAGGACCCGACGCGGACGAACGCGCTCATCGCCCGGATCGTCAAGGAGCAGAACGCCGGCTGGGTGTACCCGGAGGCGCTCGCGACGTACGCGGCCAAGGCGCAGGTCGACAACGGGATCATCGCGGACGGGCCGACGCCCGCCCTCGGCGACTTCGACATGGCCCGTGTGCAGAAGATGATCGACCTCCTGAAGCCGATCTACTCCAAGCAGAAGATCAAGGTGGAGGACACCCTCAGGCCCGAGGACATGTACACGAACGAGTTCATCGACCCGTCGATCACGCTCGGCAAGTAGACCCGGTG
>CAZRLR010000009.1:0-32338 GCA_964600395.1 uncultured Conexibacter sp. | reverse complement strand
GAGAGCCGGATGACGACACCGCCCATCGCCAGCCCGGCGACGGCCAGGAGCGCCAGCAGGTAGACCGTCCACGGGCCGACGAGCGCGGCGTTACCCCGCCCGATGCGCGAGGCCAGGTCGTCCAGCAGGCCGGCGGTGCTCACGCCGCCGGCGCTGTAGCCGACGATCGACACGCGCCCGGGTTGCGGCTTGCCGCCGACGCGCGCCGGGTCGGCCGACGGCTCGCCGGCGAACGCGAGGCGCACGCGGTTGCTCGACCGCAGGCACAGCTGGACGTTCTCGAGATCCTTGGTCCGGGGTGCGAGCGGGATCGTGACGACGCCCTCGGCCCAGCCGGCCGCCAGCGCGCCCGTCCCCACCGTCCGCGCACCGTCGCGGTAGGTCAGCTGCAGGCGCGGCCCGGGTTTGCCGTACGTCCCGATCGTCATGACGACCTTGCCCGCCGACCGCGGGACGATCCCCTGGCTCTGGCACAGCTCGGCCTTCGGGGAGTTGACCTCCGCGATGAACAGCTGCGGCGTCACGCCGCTCGTGCCCGTGACCCGCACCTCCTCCCGGGTGAGCTGATGCGCGCAGAGGACGACGAGGACGACCGCGGCGACGAGGATCCAGACCCGGGACTCCGTGACACGCCACAGGCGGCTCACGTGCGCGCACCGGGGTCGGCGTCCGCCAGCGCCCGGCGCAGGCCGGCCTCGAGCTGCTCGGCGGCCCGCTCCCACGTCCGCGTCGCCGCGAGGGCCATCCCGTCCCGGGAGCGCTCCGCGCGGGCCAGCAGGTCGTCCAGCAGGCGCTCGAGCGCGTCGGCGATGGCGACCGGGTGGGCGTCGGCGAGCGTGATCGGCCCATCATCGCCGAACGTCGCGCGCATCGACGGCGTCGCGAGGTCGACGACCGGCAGCCCGCAGGCGAGCATCTCCGTCGGCACGAGCGAGGGGTTCGTGAGCGAGAGGACGAGGCCGACGGTCGCCGAGGCGTAGGCGTGGGCCAGACGGTCGGGGGCCAGCACGCCGAGGTGCCGGTGCGGGAACGGCGTGGCCAGGCGTCGTCCGTCGCCGAAGAGGGCGATCTCGACCGCGGGGCGCCGGCGGTGCAGCTCGTCGAGCGCGAGGACGCCGAGGCTCGTCGCGCGGCGCGGCGTGACCGCCCGGCAGTAGAAGAGGACGAGATCATCACGCCGGTGCGTCGGCAGCGGGAGGTAGTGCTCGTGGTCGATCCCGAGGTCGAACGCGGACGCTGTGGCGCCGTACGTCCGCGTCACGAGGTCCGCGAGCCACGGGGAGGCGCAGATCGCGTGCAGCCCTTGCCCGTAAGTCCACTCGGCCCAGAGCCGCTCGCTGGAGGTCGCGTAGAACTCCGGCTCGTGGTCCTGCACGAGGTAGGCGCGGGCCCGGGCGCCCGAGAGCCGCAGGACCGCCGGCACCGTCTGCCACCCGGTGGCGAGGAGCACGTCCACGTCCCCCGGTGTCGCAGCCGCGACGTCGAGCCGCCGCACCGGCGCCTGCACCGCCCCGAAGAAGTCCCCGAACAGCGCGCTCAGCTGCGCGTCGTCCTGGCCGTCGTGGCGGCCCTCCTCGTCGACGACCCAGAGCGACAGCCGGTGCCCCCGGGCCTCGAGACCGCGGACGAGGTCGGCGATCGTGTGGTGCCCGCCGCTGCCGCGGCGGAACTGCGGGATGACGACCGCGACGCTGAGCGCCTCGCCGACCGGGGCGGCCGGCGTCCGGAGCGGGACGGCACCGTCCCGCAGCGCGTCGAGGAGCAGCGGCGGCAGGCGGACCGGTCGTGCTTCGCGCTCGGAGCCCCCACCGCGCGTGCGTTGCAGCCAGCTCACGTCAGGCGATCAGAGGTGTTCGGCGATGCGCGGGCTCTCGCGCTGGAAGACGAAGACCCCGAGGACGAACGTCCCGACGATGATCGCCAGCGGGATGAGGACGTAGACGGGGTGGGTGAAGGCGCTCGTGATGCTGGCGGCGTCGTTGTCGACCATCGCGTGGCGCATCTGCGTGTTGATCGCGGCCAAGGGGTTGCAGAGGAACTCCTGCAGGTACTGGTTCGGCACGGTGGGGACCGCGACGTAGAGGATCGCCGAGGCGTAGAAGAGGATCTGCGCGACGACGTCCCAGATCGGCTGGATGTCGCGGAAACGGACGAACGCGACGCTCAGCAGCATGCCGACGCCGGTGCCGAACATCGCCAGCAGGACGACGAGGACGGGCAGCTCCAGCCACGTCAGCATCGGGTAGAGCCCGGCCCCGATGCAGAAGATGAGGACGCCGAGCAGCGTCGTGCCGAGGTTCAGCATCGCCGTGATGGTGATCGCCAACGGGATGGCGACCGGGTTGAACTGCATCTTGCGCAGCAGGCTCTCGCGGAAGACGAGCGCCTGCACCGCGGTCCCGGTCATCTCCGAGAAGAACGTGAAGAGGACGAGCGCGAAGAGGATGTAGAGCCCGTAGTTGTGGACGTTCTTGTCCAGGCCCGCGATCTCGGTGAAGACGAAGTAGATGACGCCGAAGAGCGCGAACGGGCGCACGAGCGTCCACGCGAGCCCGAGCACGGAGCCGTAGAAGCGCAGCTTCCAGTCCGTCAGGGCGAGGGTCCAGCTCAACGTGGCCAGGCGCCGCCACTCGTCGGCCTTGCTGATCCGGGGGCTTGGGACGAGGTCGGGCCGCTCGACGACGGCGCTGCTCACGTCTGGCGCTCCAGCTCGAACGTGTGCGGCAGGTCGACGAGGCCGCCCGTGACGCGCGTGCCGTGGACGTAGACCGACGCGAGGTCCTCGCGGACGTCCAGGACGTCGGCGCCCGAGCCGGCGCGGGCGACGGAGGGCGTGAGGTCGTAGCGCGTGGGGGACATGACGGTGTCGATCGCGACGCGGGCCAGCAGCTCGTCCCCGGGCTTGAACGCCCCGGTGTCGGCGCCGGCCCACTCGGTCGTGGTGATGAACACGGTGTGGCCGATGTCGTTGCGCACGCTGAAGCCGACGACGGGGTCGCTGATCTCCTGGTTGAAGCGGATCAGCGCGCACATCGTCAGCTGCTCGTACTGGGCGATGTCGCCGGTCCGGACGCCGTCGGCCTCGAACCATGCGTCACGGATCTCGCAGACGGCCTGGTCGCCGTAACGCGCGTCGTCGGGCGCTTCGTGGACCATGCGCCCGAAGTTCAGCTCGTTGTAGGCGCGTGAGATGTCGTGCGGCGCGCCGATCTTCAGGACGTCGCCGCGCTCGATGAGCATCGCCCGGTCGCAGTAGCGCTCGACCGAGCTCATGTCGTGGGTGACGAAGACGACGGTGCGCCCCTCGGCCTTCAGACGCGTGAACTCTTCGAAGCACTTCTGCTGGAAATTCGCGTCGCCGACGGCGAGCACCTCGTCGACGAGCAGGACGTCGGCCGAGACCTGGATCGCGGTGGCGAACCCGAGCCGCACCGCCATACCGGAGGAGTAGTTCTTCAGCTTCAGGTCGACGAACTCCTCGAGCTCGGCGAACTCGATGACGGCGTCGAAGCTCGCCTGCGCCTCGCGGCGGCTGAGGCCCATCATCACCGCGTTGATGACGACGTTGTCGCGGGCGGTGAGGTCGGGGTTGAAGCCGACGCCGAGCTCGATGAACGGGGACAGACGCCCGACGACGGTGACCCTCCCGGCGTCTGGCCGGTAGATGCCGGCCAGGCACTTCAGGAGGGTGCTCTTGCCCGAGCCGTTACGTCCGACGATGCCGAAGAACTCGCCGGCCTTGATCTCCAGGTTGACGTCGTTGAGCGCGCGGAACTCGTCGTAGGTCGTCGACCGGAACGGATGCAGCACCCGCTCCTTGAGGGTCGAGTACTGCACGTGAGGCAGGCGGAACGTCTTGGAGACGTCGTCGATGATGACGGCGGGCGGAGCCGCGGCCAGAGCGGCGGCCCGCTCGTCGGCCGTCTGGTGCTCGGAGAGGGCAGCCACCCGCTCATCGTAGAGGGTGCATCGCTCCGGAAGCCTGCCGGTGCGGGCGTCTACGCGGGGTCTCGGGCCGTCTCCGGGGCAGGCACGGCCGGGTGTGCGAGGTACTCGTGCAGGGCCGCTTCGACCTGATCGGCCGCGTGGCTCCAGGTCAGCTCCTCCACGAACGCCCGGGCCCGGGCGGCCATCGCGGCGGCCTCGGCCGGGTCGTCGAGGATGCGCTCCAGCCCGTCGGCGATGGCGTCCGGCGTCGGGTCCACCAGCATCGCCCGCTCGCCGGACTCGCCGAGCGACTCGGTGACGTTGTCGCCGTTGAGCTCGACGACGGGCAGCCCGCTGGCCATCATCTCCTGCGCCACGAGCGAGTGGGTCGTGAGCGACAGGACGACGCCGACGGCCGCGCGCTTGTAGAGCTCGGCCAGGCGCTCGGGCTGCAGGACGCCCAGGTCGGTGGCCAGCAGCGGGCTGGAGGGCTTGACGTTGGAGCCGAAGAACGCGACGCGGACGCCAGGGCGCCGCTCGACGAGGGTCGCAATGCCTGCCATCGCCAGGTCGACCGCGCGGCGTTCGGTCTCCCGCCGCGCGTAGACGGCGATCAGGCCCTCCTCGCGCGGGGCGTCGGAGAACTCGTAGCGGGCCAGGTCGGTGCCGCAGTCGAAGTAGCGGGACTCCATGCCGTGCTCGCGCCGCAGGATGTCGGCCATCCACTCGGTGAAGGCGATACCGCGGTAGCCCATGCGGTAGGTCTCGGTCGCCCAGATCTGCTCCGAGCCGCTGGCGTAGAACTGCGCCTCGTCGTCCTGCACGAGGTAGGCCTTCTCCAAGCAGCCCTCGAGGTCGCGGACGGGCCACGCCGTCCACCAGCTCGTTGCGATGCAGACGTCGGCCGAGGAGAACTGCTCGACGCCGCGGAAGACCTGCGCCTCGATCTCGACGAAGTACTCGCGGATCTCCTCACGCAGCTTCCAGCCGGGCCGCGGGTCCATGGCGAAGGGGTCGAAGACGTAGATCGCCGAGCGGTGCCCGCGCAGCTCGAGCTCGCGGATGAGGCGGAAGATCGTCGTGTGGCCGCCCGAGCCGACCTTCCACGGCGGGACGACCCAGGCGAGGGTCATCGGCCCTGGCGGGCGCGGGGCATGGGGCTCGACCGTCACCTGGCGCGCCGGGTAGTACTCGCGGACCCACTCCCACGGCCAGGTGGCCTCGGGCAGGACCTCCTCGGCCTCGACGCCCGGCAGCAGCTCACGCTGCACGCCGGCGACCGGCTCGAAGGTCGCCCGGCCCTCGAGCGACAGGCGCCGGCGCAGCGGCGCCGGGATGACGTCGGCGCGCGTGCCGAGGATCGCGCCCGCCATGCGGATCGTGTGATGACGGGCGGAGATCGCGAGCGCGCGGCGGCGGTCCGCACCCTTGACGCCCCTGGCCTTCAGCCAGCGGCGGTCGCCCCCCACCAGGGCCTTGATCGACTTCGCCGTCTGCAGCGGGCCGGCCGGCTCGACGTGGCCGAGCACCTCACGCAGGGAGCGGAACTCGTCGAAGTAGCGGCGGAAGAACGCCGTCGGCGGGTAGTCGTGGGAGTGCAGGACGACCGCGCCGGGGTGGAAGACCTTGCTGTAGCCGGCCTCGATGAGCTCGCGGCCGAGCAGCTGGTCCTCGGCGTACGGCACCTCGCGGTACGGGATCTTCGCCAGGACCTCACGGTCCACGCAGCAGTTGACGTCCGACAGGAACGTCCACTGGCCCGGGCCGCGGTGGAAGGCGGCCAGTTCGCTCGGCGTGCGGTGCAGGCGCTGCACGTCGATCGTCGTCCCGCCGTTGCCCCACGAGGCGAAGTGGCGCTCCATCTCCGCCGTGATCATGTGGCTGGCGTCCGGGCGCGCGAGGTGCGGCCCGAAGACGGCGGCGACATCATCGGCGGCGCCGAAGCCCTCCAGCAGCGACGCGAGCCACTGCGGCGACGCCGGTGTCGCGTCCTGCGTGATGAAGGCGACGTAGCGCGCCTGCGCCATCGCCGCCATCCGATTGCGCGTCCCACCGTGGGAGAACTCGCGCTTGGGGATCTGGTGCACGGTCGCGCCGTGGCGCGCGGCGATCTCCAGCGAGCCGTCGGACGAGCCGGAGTCCCAGATGAGGATCTCGACGGGGCCGTCGACCTCCTGGTCACGGACCGCGGTGAGGACCTCGTCGAGGTACCGGGCGCCGTTGAGGACCGGGATCGCGACGGTGGCGACGAACGCGGTCAACGGAGCGCGCGCTTGAGCTTCCCCAGCCGGCGGCGCACGCCCGACCGCAGCTGCTTGCCGGTGCGCAGCGGCGCCGTGACGCGCCAGGAGACCGAACCCTTCATCTCGTCGATGATCGCGCGGGAGTACTGCAGCTCCAGGCGCAGGGAGTCGACCTCGCGGGCATCGGCCCACAGCCGGTTGCGCTCGGCCAGCACGGCCTGCAGGGTCTCGTCCGTCGAGGTGCCGTCGGTGACCTGCGACTGCGGGTTCGTGGCATCCATCGGGGCGTCGGTCACCCGTCCAGCGTATCTCGTGGTGGCGGCACGGCGGTGTCGCGGCGGACGAGGACGACGAGGTCTTGGTTGCCGTCGATCCGCCCCGGATCGAAGACCGCCAACGTCCAGCGGCTCAGCGCGTGCCGCGCCAGCCAGTCCGTGTTCAGGTAGGCCATGCCCCATTCCGGGTGGCTCACGCCCCAGTCGCCGTCCTCCCCGAAGGCCTCGAAGTACTTGTGGCCGTAGGCGACGAGGGCGTAAGCGCCCTCACGCGCGTCGCGAGCGGAGATGCGCTTCTCGCGGAAGTAGTACGCCAGCGACGCGTACCCCTGCGTCGTCATCACCAGGGCGCCGCCGGGCTTGATCACCCGCTCCATCTCGTCGATCCAGCGTGCGGCCTGCGTGGTCCCGAAATGCGACCACACGGAGATCGCGTAGACGAGGTCGAACGAGGCGTCGGCCACCGGCAGCGGCGGTTCCTGCGGGCTGGCGAACGCGGTCAGGCCCGGGATGTTCTCGTCCGCCCACGCGACGGCGTCGGCGTTCGGGTCGCAGCCGTGCCACGCGATGTCGTCCCGCCAGGCGGCCAACACACGCAACACCCGCCCGGAGGAGCACCCGAAGTCGAGAACCTCGGCCCCAGGGCCAAGGGGCGCACCGGCACGTGCGGCGGCGTCCACGACGAGATCGGCGAACCACGAGGCCCCGGCGGCGGCCCGCGGCCCGCGGGCCATTGCGTGGACCTCGTCCGGCGGTTGCGCGCTGCTGATGCCGAGGTGCTCGAGCGCCGGCTCGACGTGCCAGTGCGCGGCGAAGTTCAGGACGAGGTGCGGCTTCTCGGCGTCCGCGGCGTGCTCGAAGTACTGGCGCCACTCGTCGGTGGCGGCGGCGAGGATCGCCTCGTGGTCGCCGGGCTGCAGACGGGCGAGGATGGCCTTCGTGACCGGCCCCGGGAGGTCCGGGTACAGCGCCGGGGTATGCGCCTCCAGCGCCGCCAGGAGGTCCGGCGAGGGCTCGACGGCGAGGCGCGCCCGCAGGGTCGCCACGGCCCGGCGGCGCGCCGCGCCGACGAGCGCGGCGCCGCGCACACGGCGGGACGGTGGGGACGCAGGAGAAGTCATGAGGTCCGGAATCTAGCCTGGTACTGGTCGCGGCCGGTCCGTCGGCCCGGCCGGGCATCCGGGAGAAGGCGAGTGTGGCAGCCTTGTGGCCGTGCCCTTCACCATCGTCCCCACCCGCCTCGACGGGCCGCTGCTCCTCGAGCCGGCGGTCTTCGGCGACGACCGCGGCTTCTTCTGCGAGACCTTCCGCGCCAACGAGTTGGCCGAGTTCGGGATCGAGGAGCCGTTCGTGCAGGACAACCACTCGCGCTCCAAGCGGGGCACGATCCGCGGCATCCACTTCCAGATCGGGGCGGGCGCGTCCAAGCTCGTGCGCTGCGGCCGCGGGACGATCGTCGACGTCCTCGTCGACCTGCGCCGGAGCTCGCCGACGTACGGGCAGTGGGAGGCGTTCGAGCTCAGCGACGACACGATGCGGCTGCTCTACGCGCCGATCGGCTTCGGGCACGGCTTCTGCGTGACGAGCGACGTGGCGGACGTGCTCTACAAGCAGTCGGCGTACTACTCGACCGACGTGGAGCGGGGCATCTCGTTCCTGGATCCGGCGATCGGCATCGAGTGGCCGGTCGACCGTGATGAGTGGATCTTCAGTGAGCGGGATGCTGGGGCCGAGACGCTTGCGCAGTTCGAAGATCGCCTGCCGTTCTAGGTCGGCGGTCGCTGGTCAGCCGTAGCGGTAGATCTCGAACATCACGGTCCCGTCGGCGGCGTACAGCGCCCGCTCGAGCCGCAGCCGGGGGCCGAGCGCCTCGAGCACCGCACGACGAGCCCCCGGGAAGACGTCGCGTCCGTCGCCGTGCAGCACCACGTGCACCGGCTTGGCGGCGGCGTCGAACTCGGCCGCCAGTCCGGGAGCGCCCCCACCTCTGACGGTGAACGCGTCCTCGCGCATCCGCGGCCGCAGTTGCGGCGAGAGCGCCCAGAGTTGGTTGAAGGCACCCCAGTCGGCGGTGACGACGGTTCCCGGTCGCCCGCGCAGATCCTCGTTCAGCGCGTAGATCACCGGCGTCCAGATCGTCGTCTGCCGGCCCGCCGCCAGGCCGCGGTCGTACGTCCGGAACAACGAGGCGTTGACGAGCAGGATCGCGAGCGCCGCCGCGACGAGCGCCGCTCGGATGGCACCGGTGCGGTCCTGCCCGAGGAGCCGCAGCGCGCCGGTGACGCCGTAGGCGGCGACGACGGTCCCGTACGGGAGCGGGCTGATGTAGTGCCACGGGGCCGTCGCGCTCGCGACGACGAGGTTCTGAGCTGCGACCAGCAGCGTCACGAGCGCGAGCGCTGCCACCGGCCAGCAGCGCGTCAGGCGCACGAGGCTGAACGTCGCCCCGGCCGCGAAGAGCGCGATCAGGACGAGCGTGACGGGCGTGTGCGGCGCGATCGGCCCGATCGCGAGCTCGTGAAAGGCCGTTCCCGAGAGCGCGGCGTTCGTGCCGCGAGTGAACTGCGGCCACGTGAACGACAGCAGGCTCCCAGGGTGGTCGACCTTGTTGTACGAGCCGATGTCGTAGTGCAGGTAGTACCAGCCGAACACGGCGTAGAGGCCCGCCATGCCGGAGACCCAGGCGATCGCCGGGCCGCGCCACGGACCCTTGAGCAGCGATCGCCGCTGGGCCAGCAGGGCGATCGCCGACGCGGCGGCGAAGCCGTTGACGGTCCAGATGAAGTTCAGCTTGTTGAACGTCCCCAAGGCGAGCACGAGCACCAAGGCGAGCGTCCACGAGATCCGTCGCGACCTGACGATGCCGGCGAGGCAGGCGACAGCCGCGCACTTGCAGGCGAATTCGACGGCGCTCGGTCCCACGTCGTCGCGCGTGAGCCAGAACACGCTTGCGTCGAGCACGAGGGCGGCCATCACGAGCAGCGCGGTCCGTCGGTCCACCAGCGAGCGAACTGCAGCGAAGAGCACGCCGAGCGCGACGGTCGTGAGGCCGATGGCGGGGAGGCGGAGCGTTGCCGGCCTGACGTCCAGCAGCGCGAAGACAGGCGTGTAGAGGAGGGATTTGAGGGCGCCGATGTACGGGAAGACCATCAACGGGATCCCGGCGACGTCTTTGAAGATGAAGAGACCCGGCTGCCGGTCTGTCGCCGCGTTGACGAACAGCGTCTCGTCGTACTGCAGCCCAGGGCGCTCGATGTGGCGGTAGGCCAGGATCGCGCGGACGACGAGCGCGAGCCCGACGATCAGCCAGACGCGGTCCGCCCGCAGCAGCCTGCCTGCTGCTCCGCTCAGGTTCTGAATCGCACTGGGTCCGTCGGGAGCGGCATGGCGCGACAGTACCAGCGACCGGCATGGCCTTCTGCGCGCCGCTTCCCCCGGTTACGGGCTACGGTGCCGGGGTGGTCGACGAACCCGCAGCGCCGCAAGCGGCCGTCCATCACCGCGTCAGGTACGGCCTGCGACGCGGCGAGAACTGGCTGCAGCTCATCCGCTTCGTCGCCGTCGGCGTGTCGGGCTTCGCGGCGAACATCGGCACCTACACCGCTTGCGTCCATCTCCTCGGCCTTGACTTCCGTCTGGCGGCGTTCGTCGGCCTCGTCGCCGGGGTGAGCAACAACTTCGTCTGGCACAGGCTGTGGACCTTCGGGGCTCGCGACGGACACGCCGGCTTTCAGGCGTTGCGCTTCGCGATCGTCTACGGCGTCACGTTCGTGATCGGGCTCGCCATCTTGCAGTTGCTCGTGGACGCCGGCGCCAGCAAGGTGCTCGGCCAGGTCCTGTCGCAGATCCTCATCACGCCCTTGAACTTCCTCGGACACAAGCTTTGGAGCTTCGAGGAGCGCCGGCCCTAGCCGCGTCCGACCGGCGGGCCGGCCGCCCTCAGCGGACGGCGCGCAACAGCATGAACATCCGCTCGTCGCGGTCGGGCGACGACGGGTCAGAGCGATCGGTCGACCCGACGCTGCCCTCGTCGAGGATCTCCCAGCCGGCGCGCTGGACGAGGAGCCGCAGGCCGGCCGGCGAGAACATCCAGTAGTTCGTCGGGTCTGCGTTCGTCTCCTGCGGGCCGACGAGGTAGGCCACCGGAAGCTCCGCGATCGGCGTCTCGTCGGGGCCGGCGAAGCGCGCGACCCGCGTGGAGAGGAGGCAGTGGTCGGCCCGTTCCCGCAGGTGACGGAGGACGTAGAAGGGGTTCTGCAGGTGATAGACGATCCCGAGCAGGAGGACGAGGCCGTAGCGTTCGCGCGGGAGCCGGAACTGCACGTCGAGGTCGATGTCGTGGACCGTGACGTTGGAATCGAGATGCTCGACCAGCGCGCGAGCGGCCTGCAGCCCGTTCGCGTTCGTCGGGGCGTTGTCGACGACGTCGACCTGCCACCCGAGCGTGTCTTCGAGGACGAGGGCGAGGTCACCGTCCGCCGCGCCGATGTCCGCCACCGGCAGGCCGCCTGCCAGACGCTCCAGATTTCGATTGTCGCCGGTCAGGATGCCGTCGAGGTGCACGACGTTGCCGAGGATGTCGTACGGGTACCAGGCGATGTGATCGCCGATCTCCGTCCGCGCGCGCTGGAGGCGCTCGGATTGGGCAGCGAGGGTGGCGTGCAGTTCCGAGATGTCCATTCGCGAGAGCGTAGGGGACCGCGTCACCGGGGCTCGGGGCTTCGGCGGTTGGTATGAATGGCCGATGCCTCTCCGTCGCACCGGAGCAGTCCGTCGCACCGCAGCGGCCGCCGAGGCGGTCGGGGCGACGGCGTCGCCGGTCGCCGGCGCCTACGAACTCCTGCACCGCTACCTCTGGATCCGCGACGCCGCGGCCGAACGACGCGTGCTCGACCTCGGCGGGGCCGAGGGTGTCGGACACGCGGTGCTGGCCGATGCCGCCGGATCCCTGCTGGTCGGTCCTGGCGACCTGTCAACGAGCGCTGACGGATCTCTTGACCTCGTCGTGGCGTTCAAGACGGTCGGGTTCGCCGAGGGGTTCGAACACCTCGTGCGCAGCGCCGCGCGCGTGCTGACCGCGGACGGCCTCCTCGTCGTCGACGTCTCCGACCCGGGGGTCCACGACGGGACGACGCCGCCGGACCGTCCTGCGTCGGCCGAATGCGTTGAGATCCTTGAGCGTCATTTCGCGAACGTCGACGTGTTCGGCCAAAGGCCCAGCTCCGGCTCGGTCATCGAGGCAATGGAGGCGAGCGAAGGGCCGGCGTCGTTCTTCGCGGTCGGCTGCGACGAGACGGGCGCGTGGCAGGAGGTGGGCGGGCCGGGCGAGCCGGTGTCCCTGATCGCGGTCGCGGGCCCCGCGGGCCTACGCGGGCCCGGGGCGCGGTCGGTGCTGTCCGACGACGGTCTGGGGCTTCTGCGCGAGGTGACGGCTGCGACCGACGCCCGCGTCGCCGCACTCGAGTTGGCCGCCGCGGCGGAGCAGCGTCGCGCGGACGCCGCGCGTCGCCACGTCCTCGCGGCCGAAGAGGACGTCCTGCGCGCACTCGAGCAGGTGGAGGCCGAACGGCGGGCTCGCATCGCGGGAGAGCGCCGGCAGGCCGAGGCCATGGCCGAAGCCGCCGACCAGGCGCGCGTCGAGGCGGTGGTCGGCTGGGCCCGCGAACTGGATCTCGCCGGCCAGGAGGTCCGCGCCGTCCACGAACAGCGCGAACGCGAGCGGGCCGAGTACGAAGCGGCCACCCAGTGGCAGCGGCAGGAGCTTCAGCGCATCTCCGAGTCCGTGACTTGGCGGGCGTTCATGAAGGCCCGGGGCAAGCTCTACAGCGCGCTAGGGGGTCGCGACTCCCGCCCGGCCCGAGTGCTCAGCGCCGGGCTCCGCGGCGTGGGCCGGCTCGCGACGGCACGCAAGGAGCGCCGAGCCCCCGCGCCGGTGCCTGTCGTCGTCGAGGTGCCTGCCGAGGAGACGCCGGTCCGGACGATCGTCTTCCCGGTCTTCGACGATCCGGTCGTGTCGATCGTGATCCCGGTCTACGACGACGCCGAGCTGACGGAGCGCTGCCTCCGGGCGATCTTGCACGCGACTGACGACGTCCCGTACGAGGTGATCGTCGTCGACGACGGGACCGACGCGGACGTCCAGCGCCTGCTCGACGGGCTGGAAGGGGCCGTCGTGCTGCGCAACGACGAGAACCTCGGCTACCTGCGGACGGTCAACCGCGGTGCCGCACACGCGAGCGGCGAGCACCTGCTGCACCTCAACAACGACACGGAGCCGCAGCCCGGGTGGCTCGGGCCGCTCGTCAGCCGTCTTGAAGGTGCTGCGGACGTCGGCGTCGTCGTTCCGAAGCTGCTCTTCCCGGACGGTCGACTGCAGGAGGCCGGGAGCATCGTCTGGTCCGACGGCAACGCCTGGAACTACGGCCACGGCGAGCCGGAGACGGCGTGCGCGTACAACTTCGTCCGCGAGGTCGACTACGGATCGGCGGCGGCGATGCTCGTCCGAGGCGAGCTCTGGCGGGCGCTTGGAGGCTTCGACGAGCGGTTCGCGCCCGGGTACTACGAGGACGTCGACCTCTGCTTCTCGGCCCGGCAGCACGGATTCCGCGTCCTGTACGAGCCGACCTCCCGGGTCGTCCACGTCCAGGGCGGATCGATGGGCACCGACCTCGAGGTGGGCGGCAAGCGCCACCAGGTCCTCAACCGTGCGGCGTTCGCTGACAAGTGGGCGTCCGAGCTGGCCGATCACGAGCACGGTCCGGGGCCGGATCGCGG
Source organism: uncultured Conexibacter sp. (assembly GCA_964600395.1). Classification (GTDB taxonomy): domain Bacteria; phylum Actinomycetota; class Thermoleophilia; order Solirubrobacterales; family Solirubrobacteraceae; genus Paraconexibacter. Next base: position 19,119 of record CAZRLR010000009.1, on the reverse strand, counting down.
TCGCGTCGCGATCGCCGCCGATCGCGGTGCCGGCGATCGCGTGCTCGTCGTCGATCACGCCGTCCCGCAGCCCGACCAGGACGCCGGGTCGCTCAGGATGTTCCACCTCGTCGAGAACCTCGTGCGGCTCGGTCATCGGGTGACCTTTCTGCCCGACAACTTCGCGGCGCCGGCGCCGCACACGGCAAGGCTGCAGGCGCTGGGCGTCGAGGTGCTCTACGGCGAGCTGCACCTCACCGCGCGGCTGGCCGGGATTGCACCCGAGACCCGACTTGCGATCCTCAGCCGTCCCTACGTGGCGTCGCGCTACCTGCACCTCGTGCGTGAGTTCCTCCCCGGAGCGATGGTCGCCTACGACACGGTCGACCTGCACTACCTGCGCGAGCGGCGCCGAGCCGAGCTGGAGGGCAACCCGAACCTGGCGAAGAGCGACAGCTTCCGCGAGCTCGAGCTCGGTCTCGCCCGTGGCTGCGACGTCACGCTCACGGTGAGCGAGCAGGAGGCCGAGCAATTGCGTTCAGACGCCGAGGGCGTCGACGTGGCGGTCGTTCCGTTGGCCAACCGTGTCTGGGAGAGGCCGCCGTCGCGAGAGGAGCGGCACGGCCTGCTCTTCATCGGGAACTTCGTGCACCCCCCGAACGTCGACGCGGTCGAGTTCCTCGTGGGGCGAGTCATGCCGATCGTGTGGGCGCGGGTACCCGACGTGCGGCTCGTCGTCGCCGGGGGAAACGTCCCCCCGGTGATCCGGAGCCTCGCAAGCACCCAGGTGGAGATCACCGGCTGGGTCGAGGATCTCGACCCGCTGGTCGGGCAGTCGGTCGCCATGGTCGCGCCGCTGCGATATGGCGCCGGCGTCAAGGGCAAGGTGGCCCAGGCGCTGGCCTCCGGCCTGCCGGTCGTGACCACGCCGATCGGCGCCGAAGGACTGGGCGCCGAGGTGGGCAGCGACCTGCTCGTGGGCGCGACGGCGCAGGAGCTCGCCGAAGCCGTCATCGAGGTACTGCACGACCGGGAGCTCTGGGCACGGCTGTCTGGAAACGGCCAGGCGCTGCTGAGCCGTACCGCCTCGCCGGCAGCGCAGCGCGAGGCGCTCCGGGCCCTGCTGGCGCGGGGTGGTCAGTCGCCGGCCTGACCGGGGCTATCCGACGCCTCACGGTCCGCGCCGTCCCGTCGGCGGCGCTCGAGGCCCAGCAGCAGCACGAGCGCCAACACGCCCGACAGGCCCGAGACGAGCAGGCCGAGTCGCAGCAGCGGCGGCCGGTAGCTCATCGTCACGCGGGTGCTCCCTGCCGGCACCTTCACCGCTGTCAGGTAACCCTGGCGGGACACCTCGAGGTCGCGCCCGCCCGTCGCCGCGCGCCAGCCCGGGTAGTACGGCTCGCCGGTCACGAGCGTGCGCTCCGTCCCAGCCGGGGGCAACGTGAAGGCACGGGCCGAGCCGGCGTGTGCGTCGGAGACCGTCGTCGCCAAGGGCGGCTTGGCACAGCGAAGCCGCCGGCGGGCCGGGAGGGCGGCGCAGGCCGGCTCGGTCACGTACGCGCGCCGCGCGGGAACGGGGGTCCGGTACACGCGATACGCCGCGTCCTCGAACACCACGGCGTATCCCTTCCGGCCGGCGAACGAGTCCGCACCGGGGCTGACGATGACGTATCGGATTGCGAGCTCCGTGAAGAGCGGCTCCAGCGCGGGCGTCACCGGGAAGACCCGGTCGAAGGGGCCGGCCAGGCCGAGCACCCGGTCCTTCAGGTATTTGCTGAACTGCGGCTGGAACCCGTTGACGTTCGGCAGGTCCCACACGGGGGAGAACCCGTTCCAGGGCGGCGGAAGATGGGCGCTGTCGGAGATCACCCGCTCGGTGGGGTGCACGGTCCCCCGCAGGAACGTCAGGACGGCAGACCCGTCGCCCGTGTGCGTGGTGTCGGCGGTCGTGGCCGGATCACGGGCGAGAACGAAATAGCGTGGTGAGGCGGCGAGGGCCAACGCGACGAGGCCGACGAGGACGAAGCCGGCGGTCGCCGTGGTGCCGACGCGGTCGCGGGCGAGCGCGGGTCGACCGACGGCCACGAGCGCGGCGAGGCCCGCGGCGACGACGAGGAGCACGTCTCGCCGCGGGGCGTCCGAGAGGAAGCGTACGTCAGGGCCAAGGGCGTTCGGCATCGGGAGCACGGCAACCGCGACCACGAATGCCGCCAGCGCGACGAGCTGCCGCCGGGACACCGGTCGCGCGAACGCGTGCGCCAGGGCGAGCGTGAGCGGAACCGCGGCGACGTTGATGACGAGCTCAGGCCGATAGAGGTCCTTCATGAGCGGCAGGTGATGGATGACGTCCGCGCCCTTCGCCCCGACGGTGCCGAACGAGAGCACGACCATCACTGCCGCGATCAGCGCGTCCGGGACGACCCGCCTGCCGCTGGCCAGCGCGAGGGGGATCGCGACCATGCCCACCGCTCCGACGTAGAGATAGGACGACGTCGGGCTCAGCCCACCGGTGTACGAGGAGAGATCGCTTGCCCAGTGGCCGAAGGTGTTCGGGACAAAGGCGGTGAGCAGCCAGCTCGCCGGCAGCGACGTCCGCTCCTGGAGCGGGGGGTAGACCGACAGCACCGCCACGAGCGGCATCAGCGCCGCAGCCGAGAGACCACCGCCGAGGGCAAGCCCGCCCGCGACCCCGCCCAACGCCTGCCGATTCGCCCGCATCGCCAGGAGCCCGTACACGAGCAGCAGCGCCACGCACGGCACCAGGAACGGCGTGAAGCCGGCTGTGATGATCAGGGCGAACCCGACCCCCAGGGCGGCGATCCGTCGGCGGGTCACCGCGTCTTGCATCCGCTCGATGACCACCAGGCACCAGGGGATCCACGCGAGCATCTCGATCAGCCCGAGGTGCTCGGTCTGCCCGAGCGTGTCGCCGCACAGCACGAGAAACGTGCCGGAGAACACGGCGGCGATGTCGCCGAGACCGCGTGCGCGGGCCAACGCGACCCCACCGAGGCCGAGGACCCACAGGTGGGCGAAGGCGAGGAGGTCGGTCAGCCGCTCTGTCCAGTCAGCGCCCGTGACGGCCAGGACGGCGTCGATGATCAGGTGCGGCGGGTAGATCCAGGCCGCCTGCGCGTTGGCGAGAAACGGCGAGCCGCCGTAGGTCGATGGGTCCCACCCGGGAAGCTGTCCGGCCGAGAGCGCGTGCTCGACGGATGAGAGCAGGGGCAGGTGGTAGAACTCGATGTCGTACGGGATGTGGGCGCTGCCCGTCAGCAGGTCGCGGAACGCCAGCGCGATCAGCAGCGTGACCAGAGCAAACGGCCAGAGGCTGGCGAGGCGCGGGTGGGCTGCGATGACGCGCCGTCCGGCAGCCACCCCCGGGGTGCGACTCGTGAGCGGTTCCGGCATCCGCGCGACAGTAATCGACCGGGGCGCGGGGTAGTCCCGGGGCTACCCCGTGCGGAACGCGGCGAGGCGCGGCTCGACGACCTCCCATCGGTTCTCCACGATGTTCAGCTCGCGGCCCATGTTGCCGGCGAACGCCTCGTATGGCGCGTCGATGAAGCGCTCGACGGCCTCGTCGTAACGCTCGGCCAGCAGTGACGGTGCGGGCGATTCGTCGAACCCGGTCACGACGGTGAGACCGGTCCAGGGCGTGGCGATGGTGAACACGTCGAGCTCGGGCCGGTAGCGACGGATCGCGAGCACCGTCTTCCAGACGTCGCCCGTGTGGAACTGGGTGTCAGTCGCCCGGCTCTGCGTGGGCTCGTCGAGCGCGATCGTGTCGTGGATCATCACGACGGAGCCGGCACCGCAGTGACGCTCGGTGTTCACGAAGTCGCGAAGCGACTGCTCGTACAGGTGGAGCCCGTCGATGAACGCGGCACCCAACGGACGACCCCCGAGCAGCCCCTTCAGATGGCCTTCCTGGAAGAAGGAGTCGCTCGTCTGGGGGAAGATGTGCGACTGCGCCTGCAGCGGGACCACGGCGCTCGGGACCGGGTCCACGCCGATGGCGATCGCCGGCGGTTTGATCGTCGCCAGGGAGATACCGCTCGACACACCGATCTCCAGGACCGAGGCCGGCTGGAGGTAGGCGTAGATCCGCTCAAGCCAGGCGAAGTACAGCTCGCCGGGGAGCAAGAGGCGGGAGAGGCCGACGTGCGCGGGCTGGAGGTCCGGATCGCGTGCGAGCGCCTCCTGGAAGTGATGCCGCGCCTGGTCGGTGTCGCCCAGGATGCTCTGCGCCTGCCCGAGCGCCAGATGAAACTCGGTGTAGTGCTCCTCCAACGGGCGACCGAACGGGATCCACGGGGCGAGCAGCGCGAGGACACGGCGTGGCTCCGGTTCATCGGGCGCCACGCCGCGCGTCAGGCGGGCGATCGCAACCGCCGCCGTCGGAAGACCGGCGGCAAGCTTTTCGTGCAGCAACTCGACGAGCGCGGCCACCGTCGGATCGCCCGGGCGGACGAGCGGTACGTTCGTCCAGCGCACCGGGTCAAAGCCGGCTCCGACAGGAGCGGTGCGCCCGGGCGCGGGCCGCAGCGCCGCGTGCACGAGCCGCGGCACCACCGCGTCGGGAAGGGTGCCGATGTAGGTGGGCGCGGTCACCGGCGACGGCGTCACGTAGGCCGTGCCACGGAGGGCTTCGTACTCGGCTGCCCATCGGTCCCAACGATCGGGGAACCCGTCGGCCGACGCACCCGTGGCGGTGCCCCCGTGCCGCTGATGGAACGTGCCTTCGCCGAGGAGGATGACGAGCTCGCTGTCGGGTAGCTCGATCGCGCGGCGGAACGTGTCGAGGTTCAGGAGGCCACCGCCCGGCGATCGGAAGCCCTCATCCACCCCGCCGAGCTGCTCCCACGTCTCGCGCGCCAGGAAGAGGCAGTTCGATTCGGAGATGGGTGGAAACCAGCCGTCGACCGACGAGTCGTCGAGCGTCGAGACGGAAAAGAGCCGGTAGCCGTCCTCCTGCCAGGCGATCGACGCGAGAAGCGCGTCCTCTGCGGCCTCGTCGTAACCAGCGGCGCCTGCGAAGCGGTCGTAGTCCTGACCCAGATACCAGCCGAGTGAGGCGCACACCGCTCGGTCATAGAGGTGAGCGGCACGCTCGCCGAAATGCAGGAGCCCGGGCGACGCAAGGCGCGCGCCATCGATCATCACGGCGATGACGTCCCCCCGGGCTTCGGCAAGCCCCCGGTTGATGGCGGCTGCCGGGCTGGCCTGCGCGTCATCGATACGAACGATCCGCGCGTTCGCCGGTCCGCTCAGGGTGACGGGAGTCGGCGATCCGTTGTCGACGACGATGATCTCGTAGTCGTCCGCCGCGAGGTGTCGCTGATAGTCCGGGGCCAGGGACGCGAGCGTGCGCGGTAGCTCCCGTGGGATGTCGAAGGCGATGACGATGACCGACAGCTTCAGCGAGGGGCCCCCAACGCCAACGCCGTCCTTCCGTGTGGGGCTCATCCGGGTCAGGTGGCCGCGGCGTTCGACGCCGCCGGTCGGACGCGCCTGAGATAGCCGCGGGGGTTCAGCGTGAGCAGAAAACGCTCGCACCGCAGGTCGACCTCGAACTCGTCGCCGCCGGCAAGCAAGGCGTCGACGGCCTCCATCGGGCCCGGCCCGAACTCGGGAAACGTCGGGTGCCCGTTGACGTTCGTGTCCTCGACGATGAGATGGTCGCCCACGGCGACGAGATCCGCGTAGGCGGCCAGTTCGGCGGTGACGTGCGCCTCGCTGTGGTCCGAGTCGAGGATGACGAGGGTCCTGCCGCCGGCGACCCGCTGGCGCACGTCGGCCACGATCGCCGGGTCTGTGCTCGAGCCGGTCACGTACGTGATCCGGGGATGGGCCGGGCGCTGCGGCGTGCCGTCGATGTCCACGGAGACGACCTGGCCATGGCCGAGCTGATCCAGGACGTTCGCCATGAAGAGCGCGCTGCCGCCGTGGTGCGACCCGGTCTCGACGATGAAGTCGGGCCTCATCCCCAGGATGATCTCCTGGTACATCCACAGGTCGAGCGGACATTTGAGCACCTGGTGCCCGAGCCAGCTCAGGTTGATCGTGTCCGCCCGTGTCGACAGCCAGCGCTGGTAGTAGAGATCGTGGAATCGATCGACGATCTCTTGCTCGTCGGGCGAGAGCGGCGGTTGATCGCGGTCCAGATGATAGGTGCCGAGGTCGGCGGTCATTGCGCTCCAGGGAGTCGGGCGGACGCGAGGCATCGCAGGTCGGTGGCTGAATATATCTCGGGCACCCTGCCGCAGAGGGACGCCCCGGGGCAGGGGCGCTGAGCGAGAAATCGCTATGACTATGCGCGTGGACACCACACCCTCCGCGTCCGACAGGGGCCGCCCGCTCGTCCGTCGCTATCTCGAGTTGCTGAAGGACTCGCTCCTCAATGAACACGGCCTCGAGGCCGAAGCCGCGTTCTACCTGTCCCGGGCCGCAGCGACGGGAGGTCGCCCCTTCGACGAGTCGGTGGTCTACGACCTGCCGCGTCACGAGCCCGACTTCCTGGAGCGGGTGCGGACGGCGCGCAACGATGGGCGCTTCCTCGATGACGACCTGCGGCGGCCCGGGTTCAGCTTCACGATGATCGGACGCCATCGCCTGGACGAGCTTGACCGCTGCGTCGAGGCGCTCCTCGTCGACGACATCCCCGGGGACCTCGTCGAGTGTGGCGTCTGGCGGGGCGGGGCGTCGATCTTCCTCCGTGGGGCGCTCGAGGCCCACGGAGCGTCCGGCCGCCGGGTCTGGGTCTGCGACTCCTTCGCCGGGTTGCCCGCCCCCACCCACGAGCACGACATCCACGACCTGAGCCCCGCTGTCGCGCCTGAGCTGGCCGTCAGGCGCGAGCGGGTCGAAGCCCACTTCGAGCGCTTCGGTCTGCTCGACGACGACGTGCGCTTCGTGGAGGGCTACTTCGAGGACACGGTCCCCACGTTGCCGGTCGGGCAGATCGCCCTGCTCCGCCTCGACGGCGACTACTTCTCGTCGACGACCGTCGTCCTCGAGTCGCTCTACGACAAGGTGTCGCCCGGGGGCTTCGTCGTCGTCGACGACTATGGGCTGGGGTACTGCCGTCAGGCCGTCGACGAATTCCGGACGGCCCGCGGCATCACCGCCCCGATCGAGCAGGTCGACTGGACGGGGATGCACTGGCGCAAGCCGGTCTGAGCGCTCGCCGTCGGACACGAGCCACTAGGGTTGCCCGCCATGCGGATCTTGGTGCTTGGATGAGCGTCGCGCCGGCCGCACGGCCGCCGCGACGGCCGCTTGCTGCTCGCACGGTCGTCCACGGTCAGGCGCGCTGGGCGTGCCTCGTCGGGACGTTGTGCGCTGTCGTGATCGTCGCGCAGATCGTCCAGGTCCCGCATGTGTTGGACGGGACGCAGCTGTTCAGCGCTGACGGCGCCGAAGACTTTTTCCGCCTCAACGCGGTGGCCATGGTGGTGGCCGCGGCCTTGGCCGTCGTGGTCCCCGCCCGCTGGCGGTGGGTCCTCGTCCTGCTCTCGGCCGTCCCGCTTGCCGGCGTCCTCGCCGTGTGCGTGATCGGCGTGCCGATCCGGGGTTGGTCCCTGGTCGTCGGTCTATTGACCCTGGCCGCGTGCTGGGAGGTTGGCGAGCGGGCGCTGCGGGGGCTCGGGGCGGACGAGCTCGCCGCGCTGGTCCCGACGGCGTGGCTGGCCGGGGTAGGCCTCCTCACCGCAGCTGTCCTCTGTCTCGGGCGGTTGTCGGTGACGTACTGGTTCACCGGCGGGCTCCTGATTATCCTCGTGGGGGCCACAGGCCTGACCCGCTTGTGCCGGCGCGGACTGCCTCATCGTTCGGCGGTCCGCGAGGCCACGAGCGGCACCGCTCTTGCGACGGCCTGTGCCGTGCTCGTCCTTCTCGATCTGGCATGGCTCGCCGTGTACACCTTCGCGCCGGAGATGGGCTTCGACCCGCTGTCGGCGAAGGGATGGTTGCCCCAGTTCTGGGCGGCCGGTCACGGCATCGACGCGGTGCACTCGCACCCGCAGTTCGCGACGGCCGGCGATGCCCAGGTGCTCGCCGTCCCTGGGCACACACTCGGCGCCGGGGACGTCGGTCGCTGGATGCAATACGGCACCGGGGTCGCGATCACCTCGACGGTGTGGTGGTGGGGACGTCGTTTTGGAGCGCTTGGGCCGATCGCCGCGCTCGCGACGGTCGCCAGCCCGACGTTCGCGTTCCAGGCCGGCACGGCCGACGACGACCTGCTGCTCGTCTTCGGGGCGATCGGGCTCGTGCTCGCGGTCTACACCTTGCTCGACCAGCCGCGAGCCGACCGGGCTGCGTTCCGGACGGGGGTCGCACTCGGTCTCCTGGGCGGGGCGGTCCTGACCTTGAAGCTGCACTTGGCGTATCTCGATGCTGCGATGCTCGGCGGGTGGGTCCTCGCCGGCGGCGTTCGCGCGACCGCCCTTGCCCGCGCCGGAGGGGTCGCGGTGGGGACGGTGCTGACGGCCGCGCTCCCTTTCGCCACCCGCATCATCGACTACCAGAACCCGGTCTTCCCGGCCTACAACAACGTCTTCCGGAGCAAGTACTGGCCTCCGGTGAACGAGCATTTCAACTTCCCGTTCTGGCCTGATGCGCCCCGACTCGGCATTCTCACCTGGCCCTGGGAATCGCTGAAGGCCGCCAATCCGCTCATCGACATCGGGAGTCCAGGGTTCCTGGGGCTGCTGCTTGCCGGTGCCGTCGGCGGCCTGTTCATGGCGGTACCCGCGTGGCGCGCCCGGCCGACTCGGGTCGTGTGGGTTGCCATGACGCTCGCGCTTCTGTGCTGGTACCTCCAGCTGCGCTACCTGCGCTACCTGATGCCGGTCGCCTTCATCGGCATCCTGCTGGTGCTCGCGGTCGTCCGCGTACAGGCCTTCGGGAGATGGGCCGAGCGAGCGGTCATCGTCGCGATCGCCGCGTTCGCGGTCGCGGTCTTCCCGTCTCAGATGGCGCAGTACACCTCGACGCCGCAACATCGGCCGCCGCTGGCGGCTGCCCGCGGGTCGTGGGCTGAGGACGCCTTTCTCAGGACGATCTGGCCCGAGCGCGACGCGATCAACGTCCTCAACCGCGTGACGCCGCGGGGTGCGCGGATCCTGTCAGGCAACTACCAGCGTCTTTGGCTCTCGCAGCGGCGGGACCTGATGTCCATCGGCGAGGCGCTCCTCCTGCCAGGCCACGGACCGGCGCCCGTCGGCCCGGAGGCGCTTCGTCGGCGGCTGGCCGCCGTCGGTGTCCACTTCATGACGTTCTCGCGCGGCCCGGGCTTCGCTCCCGAGCCGGACGTGCAGAACCTGATGGATGCCAAAGGTGAGCTTGTCTGGGCTGATCGGAACTGGGAGGTCTGGCACCTCGCCGCACGACCGGTGCCGCCCACCGACGACCCGGCCTGCGACCCGCTGCTCCGGGCCGGAAGCTGCTGGGCGGCTCCGGCACTCGACGCCCGACCCGGCCTGACCGCAGGCGAGGCCGGCGCTGGCGCGACGACCACCGTGCCGACCTGTCCGGGCCAGACGGTGACGGTGAAGCTCACCGTCCCAGCCGGGGGCCCACCGGCCCACGTTCAGATCGACGCCCAGACCCCCGGAGGCCTGGGAGGGAAGTCGGGGGCGGACGTCCCACCGGGCAGCACGAGACTCGTCGGGACGACGACGCCTCCCGGCGCGTCGCTCACGAACGTCGCCATCACCCCCGGCCCCGGAGGGAGCGTCACCCGCGCACAGGTGGGTCGCACCGGCCCACGATGCTGAACGACTGCGCCGCCGCCTTCCGCTGCCGATGGCTAGGGTGCACGCGACCGTGCCGCATCTCTCGCTGATCATCCCGGTCCACAACGAAGCGTCCCACCTGCCGTCCGTCCTGCCACGGATCCGTGAGGCGGTGTGTCAGATCCCGCGGGAGTGGATCATCGTCGACGACCGCTCCACGGACGGATCGACGGAGTTGCTCCAGGCCTGGATCGACGAGCACGGCGGCGAAGAAGCCGGGATGCGCCTGCTGATTCGACCGCAGGACGCGGTCGGCGGGAAGGGCATCGCGATCACCGAAGGGATTGCGGTGGCGACCGGCGACTTCATCGTCGTCCAGGACGCCGACGCCGAGTACGACCCGGCCGACATCCCGCGGCTGCTGCAGCCGCTGCTCGACGACAAGGCGGACGTCGTCTTCGGCAGTCGATTCCGGCCCAACACCATCCAAGTCCATCGGACGTTCCACTACCTGGTCAACCAGGTCCTGACGAAGCTCAGCAACCTCGCGTCGGGCATCTACCTGACCGACATGGAGACGTGTTACAAGCTCTTCCGGTCGGACCTGGTCCAGGCGATGGACCTACGGTCTCAGCGGTTCGGCATCGAGATCGAGCTCACGGCGAACGTCGCCAAGGTGCGCGCACGGATCGTCGAGCTGCCCATCTCATACTTTCCACGCACCCGGCTGGCAGGGAAGAAGATCAACTGGCGCGACGGCGTGGCAGCCCTCTGGCACATGGTGCATTACAACCAGCTGACGCCGGTCGACAAGGCCTACCGGGAGCTCCCCGAGCGCTACCGGGGCTGAGGTCGCGGTCGGGCCAGCAGGAGCACGATGTCGCTGTTGGCCGGGCGGTTGAAGAGTGGGGCGGCCAGCCAGAGGGCAACGAACGACAGGACGCTCGCGGGGGTGGGACGGCCGATCGTGTGCAGTCGCGCCCACAGCCCCGCCCGGCGCACCGACGAGAGCGGAACGGAGCGGACGACGTCCATGCCCTGTCGGTCCATGACCCTGGCGAGCGCCTCCGGGGGAAAGTAGTGCGCATGCGGGCTCGGCAGCCCGTGCTGCCAGCACCGCAGGTAGGGGCCACGGATACCCACACGCGCGAGCAGAGCCGCGATGCGATAGGCGAGGCCCGTCGCGCTCGGGATGTTGACGCTCAGCACGCCCCCGGGTGTGAGGGCTGCCGCGCAGGCGGCGAGGGTCGCGTCGACGTCCGGGATGTGCTCGAGCACGTCGTTGAAGCTGATGAGGTCCACGCGCTCGTCCGCCTCGAGGACGTCCGGGAAGTACCCGGACCGCACGGTGAATCCGGCGCCACGGGCAGCCTCGGCGAGGGCGGCCTCGGGCTCTACGCCTTCGGCGGATATCCCGCGTTCGACTGCTGCCTGCAGGAACCACCCGTGCGCGGAGCCGATGTCCAGAAGCGTGGCACCTTCAAGGCTCCGCAGGCTCGCGATCTCGTCGAGGATGCGAGCGTTGTTGGCCTCTCGCAGGGCTTTGAGCCCGACCGCTCTGGCGCCGGTGTCGATCGCGTCCTGCAGTGCCGTCGACTCGATCTGCGGCGTCAGCGACGACCGCCAGGTGCCGCAGGAGGGGCACTGCGCCGACCACTCCATGATCCTGACCACGATGGGCGTACCGCAGACGATGCACGGCCGGCCGGCCAGCGAGGGCTCGGGCAAGGCGGGCGTCCGAGCGGGCATTTCCGTACCCTAGCGTCACCTCGGCGCACCCCGCCCGGGCCTTCTATGACCCTCACCCTCACCCTCGACCTCGAAGACAGCTCCGGGGTCCACGCGTCGGACGGACGTTGGGTCGCCGCAGCGGAACGCTTCGTCGACGCCCTCGAGGAACGCGGCATCCGAGCAACCATCTTCACCGTGGGCGAGGCCGCAGTCGCGTGCTCCGCAGTGCTGCGCCGCGCCGCCGAAGCAGGACACGAGATCGCGCTTCACGGCCTGCGTCACGTGCCGCTCGGCGCCGTGGGGCCGGGTCGACTCGGCGAGGAGCTTCGCCGCGGACGCGCGCTGCTGCAGGATCTCGTCGATCAACCGGTCGACGGCTTCCGGGCGCCGATCTTCTCGCTGACGCCGTCGACCGCCTGGGCGGTCGAGGAGCTGACCTCCGCCGGCTTCCGCTACTCGTCGAGCACGCTCCCGGCGAAGAACCCGCTCCACGGCTGGCCAGGACTGCCGGAGGCACCATTCCGCTGGAGCTCCGGCCTGATCGAGCTGCCGTGCCCCGTCCTGGGCGTCGGCCCGGCGCGCATACCGTTCCTCGGCGGCATCTACCTCCGTTACGTCCCCCGCCGGCTCATCCGGCGCCGGTTGGCGGAACTCCCGCCGGGCACGCTTCCGTGGTCGTACGTCCACCCCTACGACTTCGACGTCGGGGCCCCGCTCGAGCGCTTGCCCCACGCGAACTGGCCGACGAGCCTGGTCCTCCACACGCGGCGACGCGCGACGCTGCCGGCCCTGGACGCGGCGGTGACGGCGGCGGGCGGTGCCGCCGGTCCGTTGGGCGAGCTCGTCGAAACGCTCGACCCCTCAGCGCTCGCCGAGATCGCCGTCTCGTGAAGGATGGTGGGCTCACCGCGCTGGCGCGGCGGGCGGCCGGGTCGCTCGCGTTACGCGGCGTCGTCACCGCAGGCCTGCTCGCGTTCGTGTTCGCACGGCTGGACTGGTCCGCCATCCGCGAGAACCTCCGGGACGGCGACCTGAGATACGGCCTGCTCGCAGTCCTCTGCGTCGCCTCGGGCCTGGCGGTGGCAGGGCTGCGGTGGAAGACGCTGCTGCAGGCCAGCGGCATTCCGCTTTCCACGCGCGAGCTCTATCGCATCTACGCCGTCACCTCGTTCGCCAACGCCTTCCTGCCGACATCCGTGGGCGGGGACGTCGCCCGACCGCTCATGGTGAGCCGTCGGGGGCCGCTGCTCGTGCGCGCGGCCACGACGGTCGTGCTGGAGCGGCTGTGCGCCTTTCTCGCGCTGCTGGCCTTGGCGTGGATCGGGGTGGCGCTCGTTCCCGAAGCCGTCTCGAGCGGTGCGCTGCTGGCCCTGGGGCTCGTGTCGGTCGCGTTCCTCGTCGTCGTCGGACTCGCCCTCGGCGGGCCTGCCCCCCTACGACGACTGGCTCGGCAGGCGATCCCGGCGCGCTTCGCGACGCACCTCGCGGAGGTGGGCATCGTGCTTCGGGGTCTGCGGTCGGGCCGGGTGCTCCTGCTGATCCTCGTGTTGAGCCTGGTGTCGCAGGCGCTGATTACGATCCAGCTCGTGCTCTTGGCCAAGATGATCGGCGTGGCGCTCTCCTCCGGTCTCGCCGCCGTGGCGCTCGCGCTTGTCACGCTGGCGCAGCTGGCCCCGATCTCCATCGGCGGGTTCGGCGTCCGGGAAGGCTCCTACGTGGCAGTCCTCGCCGGCGGGGGTATCGGGCATACCGATGCGGTGCTGATCTCGCTCCTGTCGGTCGTCGCGCTCTTTCTGGCCACCCTCCCGGGGGCGTTGGAGCTCGTGCGATCCGGCTTCTCGGTCGCCGCGATGGAACCCGAGTCGTGAACAGCCAGACCTACATCATCATGGGCGGCGCGCTGCTGCTCATCCTTTCGACGCTGCGCCTGGTGCGCCTGCAGATGCTGTCCATCCGGTACGGCATCGGATGGCTCTTCGTGGGTGTCGCGGGCGTCCTGGGGTCGCCGGTGCTGTCGCTCATCACGCGCCGATTGGACCTCTTCGGATTCACGCCGACGGGCTTCTCGCTCGGCATCTTCATCGCGTTCCTCGGCCTGGTCTGCCTCCAGCTCTCGATCTCGTTGTCGGGGCTGCATCGCGCGGTGCAGGACCTGGCCGAACACGGTGCGCATGTCGAAGCGCGCGTCCGGCGGCTCGAGGATCCGGCGGGTGGCGTCGGCGTCGTCACCGAGATGGTCCGGAGCAGGTCGTCGGGGGAACATCGGTCGTGAACGTCGTGGCGGTCGTGCCCGCCTTCAACGAGGAGGGTTCGGTGGGGCAGGTCGTCCGTGGGCTCGACGCAGCCGGCATCCCTGTGTGCGTCGTTGACGACGGCTCCTCTGACGCCACTGCGCGCGTCGCGCGCGAGGCGGGGGCGACGGTCCTCTCGCTCCCGGTGAACCTGGGCGTCGGCGGGGCGTTGCGGTGCGGATTCCGGTGGGTCGTCGAGGCGGGCTACGACGTGGCAGTCCAAGTCGACGCCGACGGTCAGCACGACCCGGCTCAGGTCACGCTGCTCATCGACGCGTTGGTCGCCCAGGGTGCCGACATGGCGATCGGCTCGCGGTTCGCGGCGGGCGCCGGCGACTACCGGGTGAGTCGTGGCCGACGAGCCGGCATGCGCCTGCTCGAGCGTCGGGCTGCCGCCGCGACCGGAACGCAGATCCTCGACGCCACGTCGGGCTTTCGGGCCATCCGACAGCCGCTGCTTGCACACTTCGCCGACGACTACCCCGTGGAGTACCTCGGCGACACCGTCGAGGCGCTGATCCTCGCCGGCAAGTTCGGCGCCAAGGTCGTCGAGGTCCCGGTCGCCATGGCTGCTCGCCAGCACGGCGAGCCGAGCGCCAACGTCATCAGCAGCGTCTGGTACGTCGCCCGCGTGATCCTCGCCATCGAACTCATGCACCGGCGCAGCCGACGGGCGACGAGCCTGCGGGATGCGGAGCCGCACACGTGAGCAGCGACGGGTCGCTGACCGCGACGGCGACGTTGCTCCGACAGGTCTTCCCCGACGCGCGGGTCGGCGACGTCGCATACCTGCGCTGGTTGTACGAGCAGTCCCCGTTCGGCCATGTCGTCGAGACCAACGTCGACGACGACCATGGCCGGGCCGCGCACTACGCCGTCGTTCCCGTCGCGCTGTGCGTCGATGGTCACGAGACCCGCGGCGCGTTGTCCCTGAACACTGCGGTCCATGAGCGGGCACGCGGAGGCGGCACGTTCGTCCGCCTGGCCGCCGCGACCTTCGAAGAGGCCGCAAGGGCCGGGATCGAGGTCGTCGTGGGCGTCGCAAACGCGAACTCCACGCCTGGCTTCGTGCGGCGCCTGGGCTTCGAGAACCACGGGCCGCTCGCCGCGACCGTCCTGCTGCCGACGCCCGGACCACGGGCCGGGATCCGGAGCGCGCCGGCGCACGCAGCCGCGGGGGCGGCGCTACTTCAGGACGCCGACGGCCTGGTGGAAGCGGGGCCGGCAGGTTGGGCGCGCAAGTGGACGGCCGAGTCGCTGGCCTGGCGGCTCGCCTGTCCGGCGACGCGCTACGTCGTGCATCGGTCAGACCAGGCGCTGATGATCACAACGGCTGAGCGACGGGCCGGAGTCAACGTGGCGGTGCTGCTCGCGGTGTTCGCCGCCGCAGCGTTGGCGCCGGGCCACACGCGACAGCTGATCCGCGCCGCGTGTCGCACCCATCGGGCCCCGCTGGCGATCCACGTCGGCGTCAACGATCGCGTTCCGTTCCAGGGCCTGCCGCTTCCGGAGCGGCTGCGCCCGTCGCCGCTCAACCTCATCTCGCGCACGCTGGGCGACGTCCGCGTGCCGCCGGCGTCGCGCTTCGAGTTTCTCGACTTCGACGCCTACTGACGTGCTCGCCCGTCGACGCGCGGGTTCCCCGGCGGAACGCGATGACGCGATCTGCGATCAGGCGAGACCTCCCGACCGGCAGCATCGCCCGACGTGTCACGTCGCAGTGAGGATCCGCCGCACCTTGACCGGCGACACCGACACCTTCGTCCCCAGCCCTTGGGCGAACAGGTTGACCCGGAGCTCCTCGAGCAGCCACGGCAGCTCCTCGAACGCCGGCGGCAGGGCCCGGCCGGCCGGCCAGGCCGCGCGTGCCTCCGCCACTTCGACCTCGAGCTGCCGGACCGTCGTCAAATGTCGGGCGTCGGCGCCCGGATTCGTTCGCAGGCGCTCCAGCCGCCGCAGGATGCCGGTGAGATAGCGCTTGACGTCACTTAGGCGTGCGACCCCAGCGCTCGTGATGAACCCCCGGTGCACGAGCCGGGCAAGGTGCGCCTGCAGGTCGGCGCGCACCTCCGCCTGCTGCTCGGCGACCAGCGGCGCGATCCCGGCGATGATCTGCGAGCGGAGGTCGAGGATGTCGACGACCCGGGCGACGGTGGCCGCCGCCGTGTCGGCCAGCTCGCCGGCCACGTGACCGCGCAGGCGGGCGAAGCCCTCCGGGTCCCACGCCGGCCCGCCCGCCTTGGCGACGAGGTGGTCGACGCTCGCGTCGATCGCGTCCTGCAGGACGGCGTCGATGCCGCCGAGCGCCGGTTCGCCGAGCGCGACCTGCGCACGGAGGTCGAGCCCGTCCTTCACCCAGCGGGCCGGTGACGGCGCGTTGAGGAGGAGCAGGCGTCGCGTACCGGCACGCATGGCGAACGTCTGCGCGTCACGGGAGTCCAGCACGCGGACGCCGACGCTCTGGCCCTCGTCGACGAGGGCCGGGTAGCCGGTCGCGCTTCCGCCCGGCCCGGGGAGCTTGACCTCGCGCGGCAGCGTGCCGATCGACCACCCCTTCAGCCCGGTGGCGTGCAGCTCCGGCGCGGCCGACGCGAGCTGTCGCTGCAGCCGCGGGCGCAGCTCGGCCCGGAGGGCGTCGAGGTCGGTGCCGGCGCCGAGGACGGCGCCGGCGTCGTCCTCGACGACGAAGGTCACGCGCAGGTGCGGCGGCAGGTCCACGGTCTGCCACGTCCCGCGCGGGACCCGGACGCCCTTCAGCCGTTCGAGCTCGCGCGCGACGGCGTCGTGCAGTCGCTCGCGCCGTGGCTTGACGGCGGCCAGAACGGCCGTCGCGGTGTCCGGCACGGGGACCAGCGGCCGGCGCAGGTCCTTCGGCAGGGCGCGGATGAGGGCGGTGACGAGCTCGTGCCGTAGGCCGGGGACGAGCCACTCGAACTCGTCGGGCTGCACGTGGCCGATGTCGGTGAGGGGGACGTGAACCGTGATGCCGTCGTCCGGGGCTCCCGGTTCGAAGCGGTAGGTCAGGCGGAGCAGCAGCTCGCCCTGACGCCAGCCGGTGGGGTAGGCCTGCGGGTCGAGCTCTGCCCGGGCGGCGGGGTCCAGCAGGAGCTCCCGCGTGTAGTTCAGGCGCTGCGGATCGGCGCGCCGTGCGTCCCGCCACCACCGGTCGAAGTGCGCGCCGGAGACGACCTCGGCCGGGATGCGCTCGTCGAAGAAGGCGTGCCGGACGGCGTCGGGGGCCAGCAGCCCGCGTCGGCGCGCCCGGTCCTCCAGCGACTCGACCTGCTCGACCAGTCGCCGGTTGTCCGCGTCGAACTCGTGACGGGTGTCCCAGTCACCCTCGACGAGCGCTCGCTGGATGAACAGGTCGCGCGAGAGGACGGGATCGATCTTTCCGTAGGCCACGGTCCGGCCGGTCACGACGGGCAGGCCGTAGAGCGTCGCGCGCTCCGTCGCCACGACGCCGGCCTTGCGCCGGTCCCAGCGCGGCTCGGAGTACGTGCGCTTGAGCAGCGGGCCGGCGAGCGGCTCGATCCACTTGGGCTCGATCTTGGCGGCCGTCCGGCCGAAGAGGCGCGAGGTCTCCACGAGCTCGGCGGCCATGACCCAGTCCGGCCCGTTGCGGGCGATGACCGAGCCGGGGAAGATCGTGAAGCGCGAACCGCGCGCGCCCTGGTAGTCGCGCTTCTTGACGTCCTTCAGCCCGATGTGGGACAGCAGCCCGCTCAGCAGGGCCTGATGGATGTGGTGCGGCTCGCCGGGCGTCTGATTGAGCGTGACCTTCGTCGTCTTCGCCGACTGCCGCAGGCGGGCGACGAGGTCCTGCCACTCACGGATGCGCAGGAAGTGCAGGTACTCGTCCTTGCAACGACGGCGGAACTTCGAGCGGCTCAGCTCGGCCTGCTGCTCCTCGAGGTAGCGCCAGAGGTTGAGGTAGGCGAGGAAGTCCGACTGGGGGTCCTTGAAGCGGGCGTGCAGCTGGTCGGCCTGGGCGCGCTCGTCGGTCGGTCGGACGCGTGGGTCCTGAATCGAGAGCGCGGCGACGATGACGATGACCTCCTCCGCGCAGGAGAGGCGGTCGGCCTCGAGCACCATGCGGGCCAGCCGCGGGTCGACCGGCAACTGCGCCAGGCGCCGGCCCGGTGGCGTCAGGCGCGGGCCGCTCGCCGCCTGAGCGGTCACCGGGTCGATGGCGCCGAGCTCCTGCAGCAGCAGGACGCCGTCGCGGATCTGGCGTGCGTCGGGCGGGTCGAGGAACGGGTAGTCGGCGATCGAGCCGAGC
The DNA here is from genome assembly GCA_964600395.1 of uncultured Conexibacter sp. Classification (GTDB taxonomy): domain Bacteria; phylum Actinomycetota; class Thermoleophilia; order Solirubrobacterales; family Solirubrobacteraceae; genus Paraconexibacter. The sequence continues at coordinate 1,096 of CAZRLR010000009.1, read as the reverse complement.
CCGAGCAGCGCCATCTGGAGAATGACCGCCGCGAGGCTCGTGCGGAGGATCTCAGGGTCCGTGAACTCGAGGCGGGAGTCGTAGTCCCGCTCGCTGTAGAGCCGGATGCAGATGCCGTTGGACGTGCGTCCCGAGCGGCCGGCGCGCTGTTTGGCCGACGCCTGGGAAATCGGCTCGATCGGCAGGCGCTGGACCTTCAGGCGCGTGGAGTACCGGCTGATGCGGGCCGTGCCGGCGTCGATGACGTACTTGATGCCGGGGACGGTGAGCGACGTCTCGGCGACGTTCGTGGCCAGGACGATCCGGCGACGGGCCCGGCTCTCCGCGCGCCTGAAGACGCGCTGCTGCTCCTGGGTCGTGAGGCGGGCGTAGAGCGGGAGGATCTCGACGTCGTCGGGGACGTGGCCGGTCAGTGCGTCCGCCGTGTCGCGGATCTCGCGCTCGCCGCTCAGGAAGACGAGGATGTCGCCGGGCGGCTCGCGCAGGAGCTCGTCGACGGCGTCGGTGATGCCCTCGGTCTGGTCCCGGTCGGCGATCGTGTGGCCCTGCCGGGCGTCGGCAGGGTCCTCGTCCTCGTCGGCCTCGGGATCGTCGATGTCCTCGCTGAGCGGCCGGTAGCGGATCTCGACGGGGTAGGTCCGGCCCGAGACCTCGATGACCGGGGCGCCGCCGAAGTGCTCGGAGAAGCGCTCGCTGTCGATCGTCGCCGACGTGATGATGACCTTGAGGTCCGGGCGCTGCGGCAGGAGTCGGACGAGGTAGCCGAGCAGGAAGTCGATGTTGAGGCTGCGCTCGTGCGCCTCGTCGACGATGACCGTGTCGTACCGCGTGAGCAGGCGATCGCGCTCGATCTCGGCCAGCAGCAGGCCGTCGGTCATGAGCCGGACGAGCGTGTCGTCGGTGGCCTTGTTCTCGAAGCGGACGGCGTAACCGACGGTGGTGCCGAGTGGGACGTCGAGCTCGTCGGCGATGCGCTGCGCCACGGTCCGGGCGGCGATGCGGCGGGGCTGGGTGTGGGCGATCGTGCCGTCGATGCCGCGGCCGAGCTCGAGGCAGATCTTGGGCAGCTGGGTCGTCTTGCCCGACCCGGTCTCGC
>CAZRLR010000008.1:0-32722 GCA_964600395.1 uncultured Conexibacter sp. | reverse complement strand
CGCCTCCCCCCTCGTGTCTGGGCTCTTCCACGACGAGCCGACGATCGAAGCCCTCAACGCGATGAAGATGCGCTACGTCGGCGTGGGCAACCACGAGTTCGACGAGGGCTCGGCCGAGCTGCTGCGCATGCAGCACGGCGGCTGCCACCCGGTCGACGGCTGCCAGGACGGTGACCCGTTCCTCGGCGCCGACTTCCAGTACCTCGCCGCGAACGTCCGCTACGCCGGCCGTGACGACACGCTGCTGCCGCCCTACCAGGTGCGCCGCGTCGGCGGGATCCCCGTCGCCTTCATCGGCGTCACCCTCCGCGACACCCCGAAGATCGTGACCCCGGACGGCGTCGCCGGCCTCGTGTTCGACGACGAGGCCGCCGCGGTCAACCGGATCGTGCGCAACCTGGCCGACAGCGACGACGTGCAGGCCTTCGTCGTCCTCATCCACCAGGGCGGCCAGCAGAACCCGCCGTACGCGGGCGGCTTCCAGGACGTCAACCGCTGCGACAACTTCAGCGGGGACATCACCGAGGTCGTCAACCGGCTCGACCCGCGCGTCGACGCGGTGCTGAGCGCCCACACCCACCAGCCGTACATCTGCAACATCAACGGCAAGACGGTCACGAGCGCGTCGTCCTTCGGCCGGCTCGTCACGAAGGTCGACCTGACGCTGGACGGCACCACGAAGGACGTGAAGACGATCAGCGCCGACAACGTCCTCGTCACGCGGACGGTCGCCGAGGACCCGGCGGTCAAGACGATCGTCGACAAGTACAAGGCGCTGGCCGCGCCGATCGCCGCGCGCGTCGTCGGGCACATCACCGCGACGCTGAGCAAGACGGCGAACGCGGCCGGGGAGTCCCCCCTCGGTGACGTCATCGCCGACTCGCAGCTGGCGGCGTCCGGGGCGGGCAAGGGCGACTCGGTCGTCGCGTTCATGAACCCGGGCGGCATCCGCGCGGACATCCCGTACACCGCGCCCGACGGCAAGGTGACGTACAACGACGCGTACACGACGCAGCCGTTCGCGAACACGCTCGTCGTCAAGACGCTCACCGGCGCGCAGATCAAGGCGCTCCTGGAGCAGCAGTTCGACAACCCGAGCGTCGGGCAGACCCGGATCCTGCAGGTGTCCAAGAGCCTGTCGTACACGTACAGCGCGTCGGCCCCCGTCGGCTCGCACGTCGACGCGTCGTCGATCCGGATCAACGGGACGCTCGTGGACCCCGCCACGTCCTACCGGGTGACGATGAACTCGTTCCTGGCGACGGGCGGCGACGGGTTCACGGTGTTCAACGCCGGGACGAACCAGCTCGGCGGTGACGTCGACATCGACGCGCTGACGGCCTATCTCGGCAAGCCGGCGAACGACCCGCTGGCCCCGCCGACGCTGGACCGGATCACGCGGGTCCCCTGAGCCCGGCCGGACCCCGGGGACGAAGAGGCTTCTCATCTTCGTCCCCGGGTCGCCCGCGTAGCCTCCGCCCGGGATGAGCGACGAGCCGACCTTCGATCTGGACGCGGCCGGCCTGCGGGCCGACGGCGCCGCGGTCGGCACGTCGGTGGAGGTCCTGGCGGTGAAGCTCGAGGACGCGCTCGGGCCTGCGTGCGTCGTGCAGCGCCGCTCGCGGCGGCTCTTCTCGAAGGAGAAGGTCGTCGAGGGCATGGAGGTGACGCTCGGGACGACGCGCTACGCGCTGACCGTCGACGGCGCGCGCGTGGAGGCGACGCGCGCCCAGGAGGTCCGCGGCGTCGTCATCAAGCGCGAGCCGCTGGGGTTGCAGGACTGGCTGGACGCCCTCGCCGGCGAGCTGCGCGAGCAGGCCGCCGGCAGCGCCCAGGCCCGGGACGCCCTCGAGCGACTGCTGGGCTGACCGGCCGTGGGCTTCCTGGACCGGCTGCTGGGCGGTGGGGACGACGGCGTCTCCGAGGAGGTCGCCGCCGCCCGCGAGGCGCAGCGCGAGCAGGACCTGGCCCGGCTGGCCGCGGGCGGCATTCCGCACGCCGCGGAGGCCCGCCTCGCCGAGCTGGCCGCGGGGACGACGGGCTTCACGTCGAACCTCAGCGTCGCGGACTTCGCGCTGACGCAGCTGCACGGGGTGCGACCGATCGCACAGGTCATGGGCAGTTCGGTCTACAAGGTCGGCTGGCGCAACTACCCGTGGGGCAGCGGCTGGGAGGGCTCGATCACGGAGCTGACGACGCTCAGCGCAGCGTGGAACGAGGCGCGCTCGCTGGCGCTCGGACGCCTGGCCGAGGAGGCGCGCGTCACCGGCTGCCACGCCGTCGTCGACGTGACGTTCACCTCGCGCGAGCACGACTTCCTCAGCGACGACATCGAGATCGTCGCCGTCGGGACGGCCGTCCACCTGCCCGAGGGCGGTCGCGACGGGCCGCCGGTGCTGACGGATCTCTCGATGCCGGACTTCACGCTGCTGCGCCGCGCGGGCTACGTCCCGGTCGGCGTGGTCACGTCCACCGCCGTCTTCTACGTCGCCGCGTCGTCCGAGACCCGCAGCCTGACGACCGGCTGGCAGCGGACGAAGCCGAACGTCGAGATCGCCGACTTCACGCAGGGCGTCTACACCGCGCGCGAGACGGCGCTGGCCCGCGCCACGACGCAGGCCCAGGCGCTCGGCGCCCACGGGCTCGTCGGCGTGCAGATCGACCCGCTCGTCCAGCTGCGCGAGTACGAGCGCAACGACACGACCTACAAGGACCTGATCGCGACCTTCCACGTGATCGGGACGGGCATCTACCAGCACGGCGAGCACCGTCCGCTGGCGCCCGAGCTGCAAGTCCGCCAGAACGCCAGGAGACCCCGATGACCCAGCCGTACGACCCGACCTCCCTCGATGGCGTCCCGGCCGCTGGCCGCGCGCGCCTGGAGCAGAACAAGCGCGGGCTCTTCACGAGCGACCTGTCGGTCAGCGAGTTCCTGCTCATCAAGGAGGCGGGCTTCGACCCGCTCGGCCTCGTCGTCGGGTCGTCCATCTTCCACATCGGCTTCCAGCAGTCCTCCTGGAAGAAGTCCGAGGAGATGACGGTGCTCAGCGAAGCCATGTACTCCGCGCGCGAGCTGGCGATGACGCGCATGGAGGAGGAGGCCGACCAGCTCGGCGCGGACGGCATCGTCGGCGTCCGCCTGGACATCGGGCGCTACGACTGGGGCGAGCACATGGCGGAGTTCATCGCCATCGGCACCGCGATCAAGCACCGCGAGGGCGTCCTGCACCGCGCGCCGAACGGCCGCCCGTTCACGAGCGATCTGAGCGGGCAGGACTTCTGGACGCTGCTGCGCTCCGGGCACCGCCCCGTCGGCATGGTCATGGGCTCCTGCGTCTACCACGTCGCCCACCGCGGGATGTTCCAGGCGCTCAAGCAGTCCGGCCAGAACATCGAGCTGCCGAACTTCACCCAGGCGCTCTACGACGCCCGGGAGCTCGCGATGGAGCGCATGCAGGCCGAGGCCGAGGCGGTGCAGGCCGAGGGCATCGTCGGGGTCGAGCTCAAGGAGGGCAACCACGGCTGGGGCTCGCACGTCATCGAGTTCTTCGCCGTCGGCACCGCGATCGTCCCGTACGGCGAGGAGCACACGATCACGCCGCCGGTCCCGGTGCTGGACCTGAGCTAGGCAGCGCCCGCCGCGAGCATCGCGCGCACCCGGCCGGCGGTGCGCGCGGCCTCATCCGGGTGCAGGTCGTCCCAGACGAGGCGAAGGATCCGGAAGCCGGCCAGCTGATAGTCCGTGTCCCGGTGCCGGTCGGCGCGCATCTGGGCGCGGCGCTCGTGAAAGCCGCGCCCGTCGAGCTCGATGACGAGCTTCTGCTCCCGGTGGACGCAATCGGCCTTGTGGCCGGCGACCTTCACGTTGAGGGCGTCCGGGCGCGGGAGGCCGTGGGCGGCGACGAAACGCAGGTAGCGGCGCTCGAACGCGGACTTCGTATGGGCGTCGTCGGCGTCGACGAGCCGGGCCACACGGGGCGACCCAGCGCGGAAGGGCGCCCTCCGCTGGGCCTCGCGGATCTTGTCGACACGCAGGGACGGCAGGCTGTCCGCGAGCGCGCGGAAGTCCGTCCAGGGCAGGACGTCCGCCAGGTCGACGAGCGTGCGCGGGATCGTCGTGACCGCGAACGGGTGCGCGTCGAAGACGTCGACCTTGTCCAGGCGGCGGACGCGGTGCACGACGATGCCCGGTCGGGTCCGCAGGCTCCGGGTCGTCGTGACGTGCACCGGCGCGTCGTCGTCCGCGTCCTCCCGCTCCGGGGGGTCCGGCAGCCGCCAGCCGTGGAAGGCGGCGGCCGTGGCGTGCGAGAGGACGGTGCGCTCTCCACAGGCCCAGAGCGCGCCCAGCCAGGTCGCCTCGTCGCGCAGCGCGGTGTGCCCGAAGACGTAGACCAGATCGTGCAGCCGGGTCAGGCGCCCGGCGCGCAGTCGCCCGGCGATCTGGTTCTGGGTCAGGCCGACGGCCACGAGATCCGAGTGCCGGAGCAGGCCGAGCTGCAGGTTCGCCAGCTTCAGGAGCTCAAGGTCGGGGGCCGTGTTGCCTGGTGGTGCCATATTCACCACTAGGTCTCACGGCCCGGCATCCGCCCCCCTCCGGCGGCTGCGAGGATGCGGCGGGATGGACTGGACCGAGCTGCTCGCCGCCGACCGCCGCCACGTCTGGCACCCGTACGGCCCGATGCCCGGGACGGTGGACGCCCTGCCGGTGGTCAGCGCCGACGGCGTGCGCCTCACGCTCGCCGACGGCCGCGAGCTCGTCGACGGCATGGCCTCGTGGTGGTGCGCGGTCCACGGCTACGGCCACCCCGCGATCGACGCCGCGCTGCGCGACCAGCTCGACCGCATGGCCCACGTCATGTTCGGCGGCCTGACCCACGAGGGCGCGATCGTCCTCGCGCAGCGGCTCGTCGACATGACCCCGCCGGGCCTCGAGCACGTCTTCTTCGCCGACTCGGGCAGCGTGGCGGTCGAGGTCGCCATCAAGATGGCGCTGCAGGCCGCCCGGGCGGACGACTCGACGTCGCGGACGAAGCTCCTGACCGTCCGCGGCGGCTACCACGGCGACACCTTCGGGGCGATGGCCGTCTGCGACCCGCAGGGCGGCATGCACTCGCTCTTCACCGGGATCCTGCCGCAGCACGTCTTCGCGCCGCGGCCGCCGGACGGCTTCGACGCCCCGTTGGACGCGACGTGGGCCCAGCGGGTGGACGACCTCGCCGCGCAGCACGCCCACGAGCTGGCCGCCGTCATCGTCGAGCCCGTCGTCCAGGGCGCCGGCGGCATGCGCATGCACGCCCCCGCGTGCGTCAAGCACCTGCGGGACGTCTGCGACCGCCACGGCCTGCTCCTGATCCTCGACGAGATCGCGACCGGCTTCGGTCGCACCGGCGCGCTCTTCGCCGCCGACCACGCCGGCGTCACCCCCGACGTCCTCTGCGTCGGCAAGGCCCTGACGGGCGGGACGATGACGCTCGCCGCGACGCTCACCACCCCGCACGTCGCCGCGCGCCTGGCCACCCCACAGGCCGGCGGCGCGCTCATGCACGGCCCGACGTACATGGCCAACCCGTTGGCCTGCGCCGCCGCGCTCGCCTCGACCCAGCTGCTGCTCGACGGGGGCTGGCAGGACGACGTCCCCCGCATCGAGCGCGCGTTCCGGGACGGCCTCGCCGCGGCCCGCGACCTGCCCGGCGTCCACGACGTGCGCGTGCTGGGCGCCATCGGCGTCCTCCAGCTGGACCACCCCGTCGACATGGTCGCCGCCACCCGCACGGCCGTCGAGCACGGCGTCTGGCTGCGCCCGTTCCGCGACCTCGTCTACGCCATGCCGCCGTACGTCACCGGCGACGAGGACCTCGCGCGCATCACCATGGCGATGCGCGCCGTCGCCGCGATCTAAGGTCTCGCAGGTGAGCAGCGACGAGCGACCGCCGGCCCGCGCGGACTACCCCCACGTCAGCGCGATCCCGACGCGCTGGAAGGACAACGACGTCTACGGCCACGTCAACAACATCGAGTACTACGGGTTCTTCGACCCCGTCATCAACGAGTACCTCATCCGCGAGGGCGGCCTGGACATCCACGGCGGCCAGACGATCGGCCTCTGCGCGGAGTCCCACTGCAGCTACAAGGCGGCGCTCGCCTTCCCGGACACCGTCGACGCGTGCTTGCGCGTCGGACGGCTGGGGCGCTCGTCGGTGACCTACGAGCTCGCGCTCTTCCGCGCCGGGGACGAGCAGGCCGCCGCGACCGGCTGGTTCGTCCACGTCTTCGTCGACCGCGACACCCGGCGCCCCGTCACCGCGATGCCGCCGCGCCTGCGCGCCGCCCTGCAAGCCCTGGAGACCACACCATGAGCACGCCGACCCACGAGACGATCTTCACCCTCGAGGCCACGCCCGTGAAGTACGGGCCGGGCGCGAGCGCCGACGCGGGGTGGGAGCTCAAGCGCCTGGGCGTCACCCGCGCGCTGCTCGTCACCGACCCGGGCGTCCGGGCGGCCGGTCACGCCGACCGCGTCGCCGACGCGATCCGCGCGGAGGGCATCGACGTCGTCGTCTACGACGCCTCGCGCGTCGAGCCGGACCTGGCCTCGATGCAGCACGCCGTCGCCTTCGCGCAGGACGCCAAGCCCGACGGCTTCGTCTCCGTCGGCGGCGGCTCGGCGATGGACACCGCAAAGGTCATGGACCTCATCGTCAGCCACCCGGCCGACATCATGGCCTACATCAACCCGCCGATCGGCGAGGGCCGCAAGCCGCCTTCGCCGCTGCTGCCGCACCTGGCGATCCCCACGACGGCGGGCACCGGGAGCGAGGCGACGACCGTCGCGATCCTCGACCTGCCGGAGCTGAAGGTGAAGTCCGGGATCTCGCACCGGTACCTCCGTGCGACGCAGGCGATCGTGGACCCCGAGCTCACGCGGACCCTCGGCGCCGACGTCGTCGCCTCGTGCGGGCTGGACGTCGTCTGCCACGCCGCGGAGTCCTTCCTCTCCAAGCCGTTCGACACCCGCCCGTTCCCGGACACGCCGGACGCCCGGCCGCCCTACCAGGGCTCCAACCCGATCGCCGACATCTGGTCCGCGCACGCGCTGAAGCAGGGCGGCAAGTACCTGCGCCGGGCCGTGGCGGATGGGGACGACGTCGAGGCGCGCGGGGCGATGATGCTGGCCGCGACGACCGCCGGCATCGGCTTCGGCTCGGCCGGCGTCCACATCCCGCACGCCTGCGCCTACCCCATCGCCGGGCTCAAGCACGCCTACCAGCCGCCGGGCTACCCGGCCGACCACCAGTTCGTCCCGCACGGCCACAGCGTCATCGTCACGGCGCCCGCGTGCTTCCGCTTCACCTACGAGGCGATGCCCGAGCGCCACCACCACGTCGCCGAGCTGCTGCACGGCGAGCGCATCGAGAACCCCGGCCCGGACTCGCTGCCCGACGTCATCGTCGCGCTCATGCAGGACATCCACGCCGCCCGCGGCATCGAGGAGCTCGGCTACACCGAGGACGACATCCCGGCCCTCGTCGACGGCGCGCTCAAGCAGCAGCGCCTGCTCGTGATCGCCCCGAAGGCCCCGGACGCGGACGACCTGACCCAGATCTTCCGCTCTTCCCTCACCAACTGGTGACGGGCTGACCCGCGGAGCGCGCGGCGGCTTCTTCTGCGGCGGCGAACAGGCCAGCGGGCGGGAGCGGTCGTATATCCCCCGTCAGCGGCGTCCCGCGGAGCGAGGGACGAGCGGAGCGGAGCGACGGGGGATGTACGAACCGCGGACGCCCAGCGGCCGATACCTACCCGTCGTCCTGCGAGAACGCCCAGCGCGTCTCCTCGATCGACAGCCCCGACGCCAGACACGCCAGCAGCTTCATCCGCGCCGCCTGCGGGCTGAGGAAGCCCACCGGGATGATCTTCGTGTCGCGCAGGTCCTGCTCGGAGCCGGCGTAGCCGTACGTCCCGGTCAGGACGACGCCGCGCTCGGGCCGGCAGTAGGCGACGATCGGGATGCGCTCGGCGACCTCCGCCCACAGCGCGAGCAGCTCGGGCGCCAGGTGCCCGGCCCCGAGCGTGCCGATGACGACGCCGTCGGGGTCCGCGCCGAGCGCGGCCCGGGCGAGCGCCCCGTCGTCCCCCGACACCGTCGGGACGATGAGCACGCGCTTGTTGAGCGCCGGCGGGTCCAGCGACGGGTTGCGCGGCAGGCGCGACCAGATCGTCGCGTGCCCCTCGGTGACGCGCCCGAGCGGCCCCGTCTGCGGGGAGCTGAACGCCACGAGCGACGTCGTGTCCGTCTTGCGCGCGCAGCGGGCGTGATGGATCTCGCCGCCGAACACGACGAGGACGCCCATGCCCGCGGCGTGCTCGGAAGCCGCGACCGACACGGCGTCCATGAGGTTCGCCGGCCCGTCCGCGCCGGCCGCCGTCGCGGGCCGGATCGCGCCGGTGAAGACGATCGGGGCCTCGCCGTCATGGATGACGTCGCAGAGCATCGCCGTCTCCTCGAGCACGTCGGTGCCGTGGGTGACGACGACGCCGACGCCCCGACGAGCGGCGTCCCGGGCGGCCTTGCAGATCTCGAGCTGGTCGGCGAGCGTCAGGTGGGCGCTCGGGACGTTGATGATGGTCTCCGCCGTCAGGCCGGCGCGGGAGGCGAGGGCCGGCAGCGCGGCGACGAGGCCGGCGGCGTCCAGCGCAGGCGTGGCCCCCGCCTGCCCCGTCATCGCGATGGTGCCGCCGGCGGCGAGGATGCGCACGCGGCGGGCGTCGGGCAGGGAGGGCGTTGACACGGCGTTGACCTTAGAGAACGTGGGCCAGGAGGCCGGTGCACGCCGCGATCGTCTGGTCGACGACGGCGTCGAACCCGGCGGCCTCGCCGTAGTACGGGTCGGGGACGTCGAGCTGCCCGGCGGCGAGCGCGGCGGCGTCGAACTCGCGCAGGCGCCGGACCTTGGCGCGCAGCGTCGCGTCGTCGCGCGGCAGCCGGCGCAGGAGGTCCTCGACGTTCGTGCGGTCGGCGCACAGCAGCAGGTCGAAGCCGAGGAAATCGTCCGTCACGACCTGCCGGGCGCGCCCGCCGACCGTGATCCCGCGCCGTGCCGCGGCCGCGACGGCCCGCGGGTCCGGCGGGTCGCCGGCGTGCCAGCCCCCCGTCCCGGCGCTGTCGACGTGCACGTCGTCGTCCAGCCCCGCCTCGCGCAGCAGGTGCCGCATGACGCCCTCCGCGACGGGCGAGCGGCAGATGTTGCCCATGCAGACAAACAGGATCCGGGTCACGCGCAGGCGATGCTAGACCAGCGGTCCTGCAGCGGAGAGGGCGGGATTCGAACCCGCGATGGAGCATTCAACCCCATACCCACTTAGCAGGCGGGCGCCTTCAGCCTCTCGGCCACCTCTCCGGGGCCGCTCAGTGTAGAGAAGCCCGGCCCGACGCGCCGATCAAGGCACGAGGGACAGCGGCCGATACCCCCCAGGTCCCGACCCAGTGCTGCGCCTGTGCTCGTCGATCCCGCCGCCTCCCGCCACTCGAGCGACGCCCTCACCGCGATCTCGCGGCTGCTCGCGGCGACGCCGGACGCCGGCGGGCCGAGCGCGGTGCACGAGCTGCTCGTCGGTGAGGCGTGCGGTCTGTTCGGCGCGACGGGGGCGGCGCTCATCCAGGTCGCGGCGCGCGAGCGCGTGGCCCGGGTCCTGTGCGTCGCGCCCGCCCAGCCCCCGCCGGACCGCCGGCTGACGGTCGACGTGCTGCCGGGGGTCGCCGAGCTGGCCGGGGACGACGCGCCGTCGGTCCGCCTGCGCGGGGACGACGCGCGTGCCCTCGGCGCGCTGCTCGGCTGGGGCGGGGACTGCCCGTCCGCCCTCGTCCTGCCGCTGCGGGCGGGCCCCGCCCTGCACCACGCCCTGATCCTGCGCGGGCCGGACGACGCGTGGGGCCAGGACGACGGCACGCTGGCCGTCGCGGGCGCCTTCGCCGCCGCGGCCGCCGCGGCCCTCGCCCAGCTCTCGCTGCACGCCGAGCAGGCGATGCGCACGGCACAGCAGACGTCGCTCGCCCGGGCGGGTCGGCACATCAACGACCGCGGCCTGGACCTGCCCGCCGTCCTGCAGGGCGTCTGCGCCGAGGCGCGCGCGGTCTTCGGGGCCGAGACGGCGGCCGTCTACCGCTGCCTCGACGACGGGTCGCTCGTCATCGAGTCGTCGATCGGGCTGCCGGCGGGCTCGGACGGGCGCCGGCTGCCGCCGGGCAGCGGCCTGTCCGGGCGCGTCTGGCAGGCCGACCGCGGCCTCTTCACGAACGACTACGCCGCGCTCGTCGCCCCGGCCGCCGGCTCCCCGTTCGTCGGCGTCCGCAGCTGCCTGGCGGTCCCCCTGCGGTGGGACGGGCGGCTGCAGGGCGTGCTGAGCGTCGGGTACACCCGCACGCGGTTCGTCGACGAGCGGGACCTCGCCCTGCTGGAGGCGTTCGGCGAGCTCGCCGTCGCCGCCTGCCGCAACGCCAGCATCGCCGCCGAGCTGGCGCTCAGCGCCCGGACCGACGGCCTGACCGGCTGCCTGAACCACACCGCCCTGCGCGAGACGCTGAAGCTCGAGGTCGCCCGGGCCGAGCGCACCGGGGACGCGCTGAGCCTCGTCCTCCTGGACCTGGACGAGTTCAAGGAGGTCAACGAGCGCGGCGGCCACCTGCGCGGCGACGAGGTGCTGCGCCGCGCCGGGGAGGCGCTCCGGGGCGCCGTGCGCCCGTACGACACCGTCGCCCGCTACGGCGGGGACGAGTTCGTCGTCGTCTGCCCCGGCAGCGACGAGGAGGAGGCGCTCGACATCGCCCACCGCGCCCTGGACCGGCTGCAGGCGGGGATCACCCGGGTCAGCGGGGTGCGGGGGACGGCGGCGACCGCCGGCGTGGCGCAGCTGCACGCCGGCCAGGACGCGCTGGCGCTCATCGAGACCGCCGACTGGGCGCTCATGTACGGCAAGCAGGAGCTCGGCCGGGGCGTCGTCGTGCGCGCGTCGGAGCTGCCGGACGGGGCCGACCGCCTCGAGCCGGCCGACCGGCACACGATCCGCGTCGGGCGCGACGCCCCCGGCGAGCCCGGCGAGCCAGGGGAGGCCGGGGACGGCGACGGGGTGCGCACCCCCGTGACCGCGTGGGCGGCACAGGGGCGGGCCGAGCGCGAGCGCCTCGAGCAGCGGACCCAGCAACTGGCCATCGCCAGCGCGCTGGCCGCCCGCCTGTCGGGGATGCTGGATCCGCGCGGGATCGCCGAGGCCGTCGTGGACGAGCTGCACCGGGCGTTCGGGTACTTCCTCGTCGCGGCCGTCCGCATCCGCGAGGACGACTACGTCGAGGCCGCCGCCGTCCGCGGCGACGCCTTCGTCCGCCTCTTCTCCGAGCAGTGGTGCCAGCCCCGGGACGCCGGGCTGATCGGGCGCGCCCTGCGCGCCAAGCAGGCCGTCCTCGCCGACGACGTCCTGCTCGAGCCCGGCTACGAGGCGACGACGGCGACGACCGACGTCCGCAGCGAGCTCGTGTGCCCCGTGTGGGTCGGCGACGAGCTGTGGGGCGTCCTGAACGTCGAAGAGCAGCGGCCGCGGGCGTTCGACGAGCACGACGCCCGGCTGATGCAGACCCTCGCCGATCAGATGGGCGCGGCCCTGCGCAGCGCGACCCTCTACGAGCAGCTCGAGCGCGCCTACGAGGGGACGGCCGAGGCGCTGGCCGCGGCGCTGGAGGCCAAGGACGCCTACACCGCCCGGCACGGCCACTCGATCGTCGCCTGGGCCGACGCCGTCGGCGAGCAGCTCGGGCTCACGCGGTCCGAGCGCCGGGACCTGCGCTACGGCGCGATCTTTCACGACATCGGCAAGATCTCCGTCCCCGAGGCCGTTCTGAACTCCGACGGGCCGCTGGAGCCCGCGGAGCTCGCGATCATCCGGCGGCACACCGTCGTCGGCGAGCAGATCCTCGCCCCCGTCGAGTTCCTCCGGGGCGTCCTGCCGATCGTCCGCCACGAGCACGAGCGCTGGGACGGCTGCGGCTACCCGGACGGCCTGGCCGGGCCGCAGATCCCGCTGGCGGCGCGGATCGTCTTCGTCTGTGACGCCTTCCACGCGATGACGACCGACCGCTCCTACCGGCGGGCGATGAGCGTCGGGGACGCCCGCGCCGAGCTCCTGCGCTGCGCGGGGACGCAGTTCGACCCGGCCGTCGTCGACGCGTTCCTGCAGGTCCTCGACCGCCGGCCCGACGGCGACGCCTCAGCGCTGGCACAGCCACCGGCCTGACGGCGTCCGGCCTGCCCGCCAGCAGACGGCGCCCCGCGCCTCTGCCGCCGCCGACGGGATTCGTCAGTATCCAGCGTCCCGGAGAGGTGGCAGAGCGGTTGAATGCACCGGTCTTGAAAACCGGAGACGTCGCAAGGCGTTCGCGGGTTCGAATCCCGCCCTCTCCGCTGCGCCAGCGCCCACCTCGACGCCGGCGCTTGGCGCGCCCGCGGGACCTCGCGTCAGCCGTTGCTCTTGACCGCTTCGCCGCGCGACGCCAGCTCGGCCGTGCGGACGATCCGGCCCTGCCGGGTCTCCGGCCGCTTGGCCGACGCGATCCAGCGCAGGATGTTGCGCCGCGTCGAGGGGGCGAACGCCTCGAAGCGCTCGCGCGCCGGCGGCCGTCGCTCGAGCTCGGCCATGAGGTCGTCGGGGATCAGCAGCGCCTCGACGTCCGGCAGCCCGTCCCAGGTGCCCGCGGCCACCGCGCGGTCGACGGTGGCCTGTCCCGCCGGCCGCATCGCGCCCTCGCGCTGCAGGCGCTGCGCCCGGTCGCGGTAGCTCTTGGCCCAGACCGCCGTGCGGCGCGGGGTGATGAGCTGCATCGTCCGCTTCTCGTCCAGGCGCCGCCGGATCCCGTCCACCCAGCCGTACGCGACCAGGAGGTCCAGGACGTCGTCGTGCGCGAGGTGGTGCGCACCGGCCGCCTTCTTGTACGTGACGAGCCACACGCCCTCGTCCTGGGCGTGATGCTCGTGGAGCCACGCGTCGAGCTCGTGCGCGGCCCGGATCTCGACGTGCGGGTAGCGGTCCGGGGCCGTCACGTCACGCCTGCTCCAGCCGGCTCGTGTCCGCGCGGGGCAGTGCGAGGACGAGGAGCATCGCCGCCGCGAACACCGCCACCTCGAACAGCAGCGTCCGCTGGATCGTCGTGGCGAACGTGCGGCCCGTCGCCTCACGGGCGGCGTCGGCGACGGGACGGGCCGACGGCCGCCCGGTCGGCGCCGGACAGCCCGCGGGCCGCACCGTCGGGTCCTTCGCCCGGGTCTGGCGGGCGAAGCAGTCCGCGAAGCGGCGCAGCTCGGCCGCGGCCTGCGCCGGGGTCGCGCCGGTGCGCTGCAGCTCGGCGGCCAGCGGCCGGCCGACCTCGCGGGCGGCGCCCGGCGCCTGGTGGCCGGCGATGCCGAAGAAGAGCATCCCGATGAGCGCGACCCCGACGGCACCCCCGACCTGCTGGCTCGTGGCCAGGGCCCCGGAGGCGACCCCGGCGCTGCGCGCCGGCACGTTCGTCAGGACCAGGTCGATGACCGTCGGGACGAAGAGGCCGAAGCCCAGGCCGCCGAGCAGCATCCCCGGCGCGAAGTGCCAGACCGCCGGATCGGTGCCCGCCAGGTGGGCGGCGAGGATGAGCGCGCCCATCCCGCCGATGAGCAGCGCGCACCCCAGCACGGGGACGCGGTTGCCCAGGCGTGCGGCGATTGGGTCCGCGTTGGACGCGGTCAGCGCCGCGCCGAGCGCGAAGGCGAAGGTCGTCAGCCCGGACTGCAGCGCCGAGAATTCCTCCCCCGCCTGGACGTACACGATGAACACGTAGAAGAAGCCCGGGACGCCGAGGTAGAAGACGACGTTCAGCAGCGAGCCGATCCGGAACGCCCGGTCGGCGAACAGCCGCGTGTCGAGGATCGGGGAGCGGTCGTTGCGCGTGCGGTCGCGTTCGTAGAGGACGAAGGCGACGAGGACCAGGACGCCCGCGCCCAGGAGCGCGAGGAGCCACGCCGGCCACCCCTCCCGCCGGCCCTCCGACAGCGCGTAGATGACGGCGCCCAGCCCGAGCGCGGAGAGCAGCGCCCCGGGGAGGTCGAGCGACGGGCGGTCCTCGGCCGTGGACCGAAGACGAGCTGGATGAAGACGAGGACCTGGGCGAACATCAGCGCGCTCGACGCACCCTGCAGCACCCGGGCGAGCACGAGGACTTCGACGGTCGGCGCCACGGCGCAGAGCATCGAGGTCGCCGCGAAGGACGACATGCCGATGAGGAACATCCGCCGCCGGCCGAAGATGTCGCCCAGCCGCGCGGAGAGCACGAGCATCGACGCGAAGCCGACCGAGTACAGCGACAGCACGAGCTGGACGGTGCCGTAGGCCGCACCGAGGGTCTGCCGCATGTCGGGGATCGCGACGCCGACGATCGACACGTCCAGCAGCTGCACGAACGTCGCCGACAGCACGACGAGCAGGATCGGCCACGCCCTGGGGTGCGTCGCCGGCACGGACGCCGGGGCGTCCGCCGGGCCGTGGGTGACGTCGCTCACGACGGCTCCTTCGCGGGGGGGTCGAAGCCCGCCACGACGGCGGGCAGGTCGTCGAGCAGCTCGTCGAGCCAGCTGATCTCGGTGGTCAGGCGCGCGAGGAGGTGGCGGACGACGTGCGATTCCGCGCGCGAGAGGTTCTGCTCGACGGCGACGAGCTCGGCGGCGATCGCGTCCAAGCGGCCGGCGAAGTGCGCGCGACGCGCCTCGAGCACCGCCCGCAGCTCCCGCTCGGTCAAGTCACCCGCGCGGGAGAACGCCAGATCGAACGGGTCCGCGCGGAACACGATCCGGGCCAGGCCCGCGTCCCGCTCCGTCCGCAGGGCCTCACGGCCGGCGTCGGTGATCGCGTACACGGTGCGCTCCGGATAGCGGCCGGCGACCTCCGTCCGGACGACCGCCACGAGGCCCTCCTCGGCCATCCGCTTCAGCGCGCCGTAGAAGCCGCCGACCTGGATGTCGGTCCACAGGTCGGTGTACTCCTCCTCCGCCAGCTGCCGAAGGCGGTGGCCGTGCGCCTCGCCTTCCCGGGCCAACGCGTCGAGGATGAAGAGCCGGACGGGTGCCATCGACTGATCCTACGAGAGTAGTCAAGTCAGAGATGTGTGGTCGTCGTGCCAGCATCCGGCCCCGTCTCGGCCCTTGTTCTGCGGCTGACCGGGCCGTGTGGGCACGGTCCGGGCC
Source organism: uncultured Conexibacter sp. (assembly GCA_964600395.1). GTDB lineage: Bacteria > Actinomycetota > Thermoleophilia > Solirubrobacterales > Solirubrobacteraceae > Paraconexibacter. Next base: position 17,471 of record CAZRLR010000008.1, on the reverse strand, counting down.
GCGCTGGCACCCTTGTCGCGGACGCCCATGCCCGAGCCCGTCGAGCCCCCCACCCCGCCCGGTCTGACGATCGACGTCGTCCGCGACGACGACGCCACCGTCGTCGCCGCGCGCGGCGAGATCGACGTGGCGACCGTCGAGCGCTTCCGCGAGGCCGCGACGCGGGCGCTCGTCGACACCGACGCCCCCGTGCGCGTGGATCTGGCGCAATGCACGTTCGTCGACTCCTCCGCGCTGCAGGTGCTCATCGTGCTGCGCCAGTCGCTGGCGCGGGCGGGGCGGACGCTGACCGTCACGCCCGGGCCGCCGCAGGTGCAGCGGGTCTTCGAGATCAGCGGCCTGTCCGACGACTTCCAGCCGGCTGACGCCGGGCCCGGAGCGGGCTAGGTCGTCAGCAGACCGCCGTCGACCGGGAGCAGCACGCCGGTGACGTAGGACGCCGCGTGGCTGGCGAGGAAGACGGCGGCGGCCGCGAGCTCCGGGCCTTCGCCGACGCGCCCCGTCGGCACCCGCCACATCATCTGCTGGAGGTATCCGTCGGGGTAGGCGTCGGTCATCTCGGAGGTGAAGAAGCCGGGCGCCAGCGCGTTGACGCGGATCCCCTTGCGGCCGGTCCACTGCTGGGCCAGGTCGCGCGTGAGGCCGATGATCGCCGCCTTCGACGCCCCGTAGGCCGCCTGCGGCAGCCCCGCGGTCGTCGACCCCAGGACGCTGCCGATGTTGACGATGCTCGAGCCCGGCTGCATGACGCGCCCGCACGCCTGCGCCATCCAGTACGTCCCGTTGAGGTTGATGTCGATGACCCGGCGGAACTCGTCGGGCGTCTCGCGGGTGGCGGGCACGGCCGTCCCGATCCCGGCGTTGTTGATGAGGACGTCCACCCGGCCGAAGGCGTCGAGCGTCGCCTGCACGACCCGCGTGCAGGCCTCGACGTCGGTGACGTCGGCCTCGACCGCCAGGCAGCGGCGGCCCGTCGCCTCGACCTTCGCCTTCGTCTCCTGCAGGCGGTCCACCCGCCGGGCGCAGATCGTCACGTCGGCGCCGGCCTGCGCCAGGGCGATCGCGAAGTCGACCCCCAGACCCGAGGAGGCCCCGGTGACGATGGCGGCCTTGCCGTCCAGGCGGAAGCGATCGAGGATGCTCATGACGGCGAGGCTACATCGACCCCGGAGGCCGTGCGCGCGCGACGGGTCAGACGGCTCTGCTGCCGCGCATGATCGGCAGCCGCAGGCGGAAGGAGGACCCCTGCCCGAGCGTGCTCGTCGCGCTCAGGACGCCCTCGTGCAACGTCGCGACCGCCTGCGCCGTCGCCAGGCCGAGCCCGATGCCGGGGATGCCGTGGGCCTGTGCGCTCGTGGCCCGGAAGAAGCGCTCGCCGAGGCGGTCGAGGTCCTCGGGCGCGACCCCGATCCCCTGGTCGACGACCTCCACGACGACCGTCGTCGCGTCGCGCCAGGCCCGCAGGACCACCGCGCCGCCGTCGGGTGAGTACTTCAGCGCGTTGTCGGTGAGGTTCTGCACGGCCTGCATGACCCGACCGGCGTCCAGGTGCGCCCACAGCGGCTCGTCGGGCAGGTCGCAGACGACCCGCTCACCGTCCTTGCCGGCGGCGAGGGCGCTGGAGCGGGACGCCTGCTGCACGAGCTCGCGCAGGTCGACGCGGCGCCCCTCCAGCCGCAGGTCGCCGACGCGCTGGCGGGTGATGAGCAGGATGTCGTCGACCATCCGCAGCACGCGGTCGGCCTCGACGAGGATCAGGCGGCCGGCCTGCTCGGGCGCCACCTCGGGGTGCCCGGCGACGAGGTCCTCCGCCAGGAACGAGACGGCCCGCAGCGGCGTGCGCAGGTCGTGGGACACCGACGCGAGGAACTCGTGGTGGGTCCGCTCGAGTGCGCTGGATCGCTCCGTCTGGTCGATCTGGTCGCCGACGAGGGTCGCCAGGACGTTGAGCAGCTCGGCGTGGCGCTCCTCCAGGTCGGCCCGCGCGCTCGTGGACATGCAGCAGAACGTCCCGAAGAGCCGGCCGTCGGGCAGCCGGACGGGCGCGCCGATGTAGGACCCGATGCCCATCTCGGTGGTGGCGGGCATCGCGGCCGTGAAGGGATCGGCCGTCGTGTCGGGCACGACCTGGTCCAGGCGGCCGTCGACCATCGCCTGGCAGTACGTCGTCTCCAGCGGGAAGGGGACGTCGAGCGGGAGCTCCGCCGCGCCCTCGGCACCGGCCTGGCGGCGGACGTACTGGTTGCCGTCGCGGAACTCCGAGACGTACGCGAGCTCCATGCCGCAGACCTCTCGCGCGACGAGCATCGCCCGCTCGATCAGCACGTCTGTCCCGTGGGTGAGAGGGAGCGCCATGACAGGCGCAGCCTAGAAGACGGCGACCGCTCGGGCGCCCGCACCCGCCGCGTGCGGGCACGCTCGCGCTGCGGTCAGGCGACGAGGCTGGGACCGCGCAGGCGCTGGACCGCCGCGCCGAGCGAGTCGGTCACGCTGAGCGTCGCCTCCAGACACGAGAGCCGCAGGATGCGCCGCGCGGGCCCGTCCGGGCACAGCACGACCATCCGGCGGCCGGCGCGCAGGTGGCGGCGACGGGCGTTGAGCAGGATGGACAGCCCGGTGCTGTCCATGAAGTCGATCGCCGTGAGGTCGACGATGACCCGCGGCTCCGTCCGCTGCCCGAAGGCCTCGCGCAGCTGCGGGGCCGTGCTCGCGTCGAGCTCGCCCGAGCACGACAGCAGCACGCACGAAGGGGCGATCCGCCAGCTGCTGACAGCGAAGGGGGTCATGTCGTCGGTGCGAGCATCGCACGCTTCGTGGGCGCCGCGCAGGGGCATCGGGGCGCTGCTACCCCGGGCGCGGCCCTGGGAAAACCTGACCGGTTCCTCCCTGGCCGGAAGGCAACCCGTCACGACCCGGCCGGCCCGGTGCCGTGGAGGGTCACCGTCAGGCCGAGCGGCAGCGCCGAAGCGGGGCCCGGCTCGGGCGGGAGGCCGTGCAGACGCCGATGGAACGCCCGCGCGACCCGGGCGCCGTGGGCCTTGGCCTGCTCGGCTCGCGGCCCGGCGAACAGCCCGTCGACCGTCGCCGTCCACAGGGCCACCCATCGCTCGAAGTGCCCCTCACGCAGGTGCACCTTGCGGTCGAGCTCCGCGTGGGGGCGGAAGGCACCACCGCTGTAGGTGCCGGTGCCGAGCAGGATCGTCGCCCAGAAGGACGTGATGACCGGGACGTGCGCCTCGAGGTCCAGGCGCGCGACGTCCGTGAAGATGAAGCCGATGACCGGGTCGGTCATCGCGGCGCCGTAGAACGCCCGGACGAGCGTCTCGCAGTCGGCGACCGTCTCGATGTCGGGGTGGGGCACGGGGTTCATGGGACCGTGATCCGGCCCGCAGGCTCCACTCCGGGCGGCTGCGGGCCCGCGGTCCTGAGGCGGGAGCGGACGATCAGGACATGATGGCAGCGAGCCCGAGCGTCTGCCCCAGCCACGCGACCGCCGCCGGCACGTGCGCGGGGTCGATGTGGTGGGCGGCGTCGGACTCCAGGTACTCCGTGTCGATCCCGCCGGCCTGCAGCAGGGCCACTGCCTGCCGGGCGAAGCCGACGTCCATGACGGGGTCGTTGCGCCCGTGCGCGACGAACGCGCGCAGGGCAGGGCGCGAGGCGAGGTCCGGCTGCCAGCCCTCGACGGTGGGCACGAAGCCGGAGAACGCGAGGATGCCCGCCGGGGCGGGACGGTCCCCGCTCAGCCCGAGGCTGTAGCTCATGACCGAGCCCATCGAGAAGCCGCCGAACACGGTCTGGGCCGGGGTGAGGCCGGTGCGGGCCCACGTCTCGTCGTGGAAGCGTGCGAGCGCGCCGAACGCGGCGTGGAACGTCGCCGGATCCGGGAAGCCGACGCGCGGCACCTGGTACCAGTGCTTGCCCGGCCAGCCGTCGATCCGCAGCGGTCCGCCCGGCGTGACGACGTGCAGCCGCCGCGCCGGGTCCAGCGTGTCCGCCAGGCCGATGAGGTCGTGCTCGTCCGCCCCGCGGCCGTGGTGCAGGACGAGCAGCCCGGCCGCCTCGCCGGCGGCCGGCCGCTCGCGGAAGACGAGGGCGCTCACGAGCCCACCCGCTCGCGGTGGGCGACGCGCGGGTTGACGACGGGCGTCAGCTGCCGCTCGAGGCGCTCGCGCAGGTGCTCGTGCCGCTTGGGCAGGCGCAGCGCCTCGCCCAGGTGCTCGGGCGCCTCGTCGACGGCGAAGCCGGGGGACGTCGTGGCGATCTCGAAGAGGATGCCGCGCGGCTCGCGGAAGTAGATCGCGTTGAAGTAGTCGCGGTCGATGACCGGGGTCACGTGGGCGCCGGCCTCGGCGGCGCGCCGCTGCCAGGCCAGGTGGTCCTCGTCGAGCGAGTGCCAGGCGATGTGGTGCACGGTGCCGGCGCCGGGGATGCCGCGCTCGGTCGCCGGGTCGTAGGCCCAGTGGAAGTGGCGGTGCTCGCCCTGCAGGCGGTACTCGCCGCCGCCGAGGCTGTCGAAGCCGAGCGTCTCGGTGAGCAGCCGGGCCTCGCCGGCGTGGTCGCGGGCGTAGGCGCGGGCGCCCTCGAGGCCGAGGATCGCGTGCTCCTGGGGGACGTCGGGGTGCACCGCGCGCAGCGGCGGGTTGCCGTCGTCGGCGACGACGAGCTGGAACTGCAGGCCGTCGTAGTCGCGGAAGCGCAGGGTGTCGCCGTCGCGCTCGGAGCCGTAGCCGGACCGGTTCAGGCGCTCGGCCCAGAAGTCCAGCGCGTCGACGGAGGCGACGCCGAGCTGCAGCGTGTGGATCATGCCGTCCCCCGCGCGGCCCTGGCGGGCGCCGGCGAACTCGAACCAGGTGAGGATGGAGCCGGCCGAGCCGCGCTCGTCCCCGAAGTACAGGTGGTAGGCGTCGGGGGCGTCGAAGTTGACCGTCTTCTTCACGAGACGCAGCCCGAGGACGTCGGCGTAGAACTCGACGTTCTTCTGCGCGTCGCCGGTGATCATCGTGATGTGGTGCATGCCTTCGAGCTTCATCGTGTCCCCTCGGCTTGGTGAGTGGTTGCCCGAGCAACTGTATCACCATGTAGTTGCGCACGCAACTACATGGTGGGCGCGCGCCAGGTGCGCACGGCGGGCGGTTGGACCTGTCCGCAGACGGACAACCTGCAGGGGATGACCAACCCTTCTGCTCCCGGCTCCGTCCCCCTCTCCGTCCTCGTGACCGGCGTCACCGGCTACGTCGGCGGCGCGCTCGCCCGGCGCCTCGTGGCCGACGGGCTGCACGTCCGCGGTCTGGCCCGCCACGCCCCGTCCGACAGCCTCGGCTTCCCCGTCGCGATCGGGGACGTCGACGACGGCAGCGGGCTGGAGGCGGCGCTCAGGGGGGTCGACGTGGCGGTCTACCTCGTGCACTCGATGGAAGGGGACGACGACTTCGCCGAGCGCGAACGCCGCTCGGCCGAGCACTTCGCGACCGCGGGCCGCGCCGCGGGCGTGCGCCGCGTCGTGTACCTCGGCGGCCTCGTCCCCGAGGAGGACAGCGAGGGCGGCTCGGAGCACCTGGAGAGCCGCAACGCCGTCGAGGACATCCTGCTCGACGCCTTCCCCGAGGCCGTGGCCTTCCGGGCGAGCATGGTCGTGGGCGACGGCTCGCGCTCCTTCGACCTGCTGGCGAGCCTTGTCGAGCGCCTGCCGGTTCTTACGCTGCCCTCCTGGCGGGACAACCGGACTCGGCCGATCCACGCCGACGACGTCATGGACTACCTCGCGGGCGCCGTGCGCAGCGACGACATCGGTGACCGGCCGCTGCGGCTGGACATCGGCGGCGCGGACGAGATCAGCTACGGCGACCTCGTCAAGCGGATCGGCGAGCTCGGCGGTCACGCGCGCCCGTCCGTCGGCCTGCCGTTCGCGGCCACGCCCGTCGCCGGGCGGGTGGCGGCGCTCGTGACCGGGGAGGACGCCGCCCTCGTCGGGCCGCTCATGGGCAGCCTGCGCTACGACCTGCTGCCCGACGACGAGGAGGCGCGAGCGCGCTTCGGCGTCACGCCCCGGACCCTGGACGACGCGATCCGCGACGCGCTCGGCGAGCGCGCCGCGGCCTGAGCGGTCAGCTCGAGGTCGTCGTCGACGCGGCCTTGCGCCGCGAGCCGGCCGGCTTGCGAGCCGTCGCGGTCTTGCGGCTGGTCGCCGACTTGCGGGCCGACGTCGAGGCGGACGACGCGGGCTTGCGGGCGCTCGTCGTCCGACGGCGCGCGGGGGTGGCGGAGGGACGCTCGGCCCTCGGGACCTCCTCGGCGATGACCTCCTTCATGAGCGGCGTGACCTGCCGGCCGAGCAGTGACGCCATCCGCTCCTCCTCCTTGCGGTAGGCCTTCGCGAGCTGCACCGTCTCCTTGTCGCCGAGGGCAGTCGCGGCCGCCTCGATGACGTCGTAGTGCGCGATCTCCTCCGCCTCGTTCCAGAGGCCGTCGCGCACGAGGCGCAGGTCGTTGTCGGCCGGGCTCGTGCCGCGCAGCGCCTGCAGCGGGCCCTTGGCCCCGGCGATCGCTCGGTTGGCGAGGTTGGCCGCCGCCCCCGCCGCGCCGGCGACGACGTCGGGACCGGGCAGGTCGGAGGTGGACGCCTTGCCGCCGAGCTCGCGGATGCGCTTGGCCAGCCCCTTGGACTGGGCGCGCGTGACCTTGAGATGCTCCTGCAGCCCCTGCTTCAGCTGCGGGCGCTTGGCGATCGCGATCTGGGCCGCCAACGCGGTCTCCAGCTGCTTCTCCTTGCCGTAGGCCTCGTTGAGGTACTTCACGAGCAGCGCGTCGCGGGCGGGGGTCTCTGACTTGGCCATGCGGGTTCCTCCTGGAATCGGGGGCAGATGCCTCTCCTGTTCCCCTACCCACCTCGCGCCGCGGCAACCGTCGCGGCGCCGTGCGCCGGCGTCACGGCCACCCCCAGGCGACGTCCGTCCGCCGGGGGTCGAGGGCCCATCCTCGGGGCCCGGGGGCCCACACGATCGGCCCTCGACCTCCGGCGCGAGACGAGGGCCGATCCTCGGGGCCGCGGGGCCCACACGATCGGCCCTCGACCCCCGGCGCGAGACGCGCGTCAGGACGGGCCGCCTCCGACCCGCCTCACCCGGGGCGCCCTTCGGCCTAGAAGTCGTACGCCGTCGCCAGGCGGGCGACGAGCTGATCCGAGAGGAGCTTGGCGCCGGCGTCGTTGAGGTGGATGCCGTCGGAGCGGCGGACGATCGTCTCCTTGCCGCCGATGTCCATCGCCGAGCGGAACTTGTCCCCCGGCGAGAACGTCGCGCCGGTGTCGACGATCGTCACCTGGCTGCCCCAGGGCTGGGCGGCGACGCGGACCGCCGCGTTGACGACCTTGGCCGCCGCCTGGCGGCCCTTGTCACGCTGGGCCGGGATCGTCAGCCAGTAGATGTGCGTCTTGCCGCCCCGCCGGTAGGTGTTCATCATGCCGCGCGCGCGGTTGGCGTAGATCGTGGCCCAGCGCACGTCGCAGCAGCCGATGTCCTTCTTCGTGACGGGGTCCTTCATCGGGTACGTGTCGTTCGCGCCGATGAACATGACGACGACGTCGGGCTCGTCCTTGGCCTGGGTCGTGGCCAGGCGGCCCCAGTCGACGATGTCGGTCGCGGAGATGCCCGTCCCGATGTGCGCGTCGCGGGTGACCTTCACGCCCTTGTCGGCCAGCGCCTTGCCGAGGTCGGCGTCCAGCGGCTGCGAGAGCGAGTCGCCCGTGACGAGCAGCTTCTTCAGCGGACGCTTGGCCGGCGGCTTGGTCCCGAGCATCTCGGTCGAGAAGGCATCGGGGGTGACGACGGGGACCGCGTTCGCGGCGCCGGGGGCCGGCGCCTGGTCGAAGCCGCCCTCCTCCGCCAGCTCGGTGTCCGGCGACAGGCCGGCGGTCAGGTCGTGCGAGACGCGGTGCAGGGGCAGCTGGTCGGCGATCCAGCCGGCGGGCTTGCCGACGGCGAGCACGACGTCGCGCTGGATCCCGGGCTTCAGGCGCTCCCCGGAGTTCTTCATCGAGTTGCCCTGGAAGAGCACGAGCACGAAGGCGCAGACGAAGACCGTGATGATCGCGTCGCGCGCGCTGAAGCGCCGCGAGTTGCGCTCGAACCGGTCCATCAACGCGTCGTCGTCTGCCATGTCAGGTCACCTTTGCGGGTCGTCAGAAGCTGAAGTAGATGAAGGGCGCGACGCCCTGGCTGGAGATCGTCGCGCTCGCGACGATGATCAGGAGCGCCAGGCCGGTGCCGAGGGCCAACGGTCGCAACCCCTCGAACCACAGTTGGATGCGCTGCAGGAAGCCGGTTGGCACGAGCTGCAGCCCGATCGTCAGGCCGACGGCCAGCGCGACGGGGACGGTCAGCAGCGTCAGCTCGCCCCCGTGGCCGAAGCGCGCGAGGAAGTCGCCGAGCTGCCCGAGGTCCTGCGCGCGGAACACGATCCAGCCCAGGACGATCGCGTGGAAGGTGACGAACCAGCGCACGAAGACCGGCAGCTTCACCCGTCCCCCCCACATCCGCTCGAGCACCTGGTAGGCGCCGTGCATGCCGCCCCAGATGACGAACGTCCACGCGGCGCCGTGCCAGAGCCCGCCGAGCAGCATCGTCAGCATGAGGTTGCGGTAGACGAACCACTTGCCGCCGCGGTTGCCGCCGAGCGGGATGTAGAGGAAATCGCGCAGGAAGCGTGAGAGCGTCATGTGCCAGCGACGCCAGAAGTCCTGGAAGCCCGTCGCCTTGTAGGGGCTGTTGAAGTTCTGCGGGAAGACGTAGCCCATGAGCAGCGCCAGGCCGATCGCGATGTCGGTGTAGCCGGAGAAGTCGCAGTAGATCTGGGCCGTGTAGGCGTAGGCGGCCAGCAGCGCGTCGGGGGCGGCGTAGGCCTGCGGCACCGCGAAGACGGGGTCGACGACCGAGCGCGCGAGGAAGTCGGCGAGCACGACCTTCTTGATGAGGCCGAGGGCGATGAGCGCGATCCCGGACCCGACGGCGACCTTCTTCGGGTCCGCCGGCTTGAGCAGCTGCGGCAGGAACTCCTTGGCCCGCACGATCGGCCCGGCGACGAGGTGCGGGAAGAAGGAGAGGTAGAGCGCGACGTCGATCGTCGGGGAGGGCTCGACCTGCCGGCGGTAGACGTCGACGGTGTAGGAGATCGCCTGGAAGGTGAAGAAGCTGATGCCGACCGGCAGCGCGATCGTCAGCAGCGGCAGCGGGCTGCCCAGGCCGATCCCGTCGAGCGAGTCCGAGAGCGACTCGACGAAGAACGAGTAGTACTTGAAGACGCCCAGCGCGAAGAGGTCCAGCGTGACGGCGGTGACGACGATCCGCTTGCGCCGCTTGTCGTCCTCGGTCGCGGCGATGAGCTTCGCGGCCACCTGGTTGCCGATCGTCACGCCTGCCAGCAGCAGGCAGAAGCGCCAGCTCGCCCCGGCGTAGAAGACGTAGGAGGCGAAGACGATGAACGGCTTCCACAGCTTCGGCCGCGGCATCAGCAACCACGAGATCGTCAGGACGATCGGGAAGAAGATGGCGAACTGGACGGTGGGGAACAGCATGGGCTGTAGTGGGTCCGGCCGGGCGCGGAGGGCGGGGCACGTCAACGGGCGCCGTCGGCGAGGGCCGGATGATAGGGAGCGGGCGCGACGTCCTGCGTCCCCAACGGGGCCTGGCGCCCGGACGTGACGCGGCGGCGTCCGCACGCGGGCGCCGCGGGACCGTAACTCTGACCCACCTTGTAGCGTTTCGATGGTCATGCTCGACCACCTCGCCGCCCGTCTGGCGCCTGTCGCCGCCGGTGTCGGCCTCGCCCTGCTCTTGGGCGTCGGCGGCGCCGGCGCCGCCGACGGACCGGCCTCCCCCCGGGCCCGACCGGCCGGCGTCGGCGCCGCGGCCCGGGCCGCGCTGCACCCGTGCAACAACTCCTCGCTGCGCCTGAAGGTCGTCCCCACCCCCGACGACGCGGTCATCGAGCAGAACTCGCCGTGCGTCCCCGTGAGCCTGAAGCTGCAGCCCTTCGTCTGCTCCTTCGGCGCGGTGAGGACCGACAGCTTCCGCCCGAAGACGACGGTCGCGCTCATCGGCGACAGCCACGCCGCGCACTGGCGCGCGGCGCTGGACCCGATCGCCCAGCTCGGCGGCTGGGCGGGCCTGTCGCTCACGCGGTCCTCCTGCCCGTTCTCGACGACAACGCCGCGCCTGGCCGAGCAGGACACGCAGGACGCGTGCGTGAAGTGGAACAAGCAGGTCCCCAAGTGGTTCAAGCGCCACAAGGAGGTGTCGACGGTCTTCATGTCGCACCACATCCAGGTGAGCGTCGTCGCCAAGCGCGGCACCAGCCAGTTCGAGGCGAAGGTCCGCGGCTACATGCGCAAGTGGTCGGCCCTGCCGCCGACGGTCAAGCAGGTCGTCGTCATCAAGGACACGCCCCGTGCGACGGGCAACACCGCCGCCTGCGTCTCGCAGGCCCTGGCGGCGAAGAAGCGCGCCGGCAGCGCGTGCGCCGTCCCGACCCGCTTCGCCGTGCAGAAGGACCCGGCCGTCGAGGCCGTCCGCCGCCTGAACTCCCCGCGCTACAGCACGGTGGACCTGACGAGCTTCTTCTGCAGCAGCCGCTTCTGCCAGCCGGTCATCGGCGGCGCCCTGGTCTACAAGGACCCCGGGCACATCACCCGCGAGTACAGCCAGTCCCTGGCGCCGTACCTCGCCCGGGCCCTCGGCACGCTGCCGTACTTCCAGCAGCAGCAGACGCAGCCGCGCCCCTGAAACGCAGACCGCGCGCCACGGGATGCCCCGTGACGCGCGGTGACCTGCGCAGCTGAGCGGCGATCTACTTGTCCTGCTGGTAGGTGTAGACGACCTTCTTGGAGCCCCTCTTGCAGGTGACGCGCGAGGAGTAGTTCTCGGTGCCCTGCACGCGCTTCTCGGTGCACTTGTAGCCCTTGACGCTCTTGCACGTCCCGGACTTGCCGTGCTTCACGCGGCACTTGTAGTGGGCGACCATGACCTTCTTGGCGCTCGAGCAGCCCAGGCCGGACGCCTTCAGCGAGGTGAAGTAGCCGACGCCGGGGTACTTCGGCAGGCTGCTGCAGGTCGCGGCGCCCGAGGCGGTGGTCGCAGCAGTGGCGGGACCCGTGGTCGCGAGGGCGGGGACGGCGGCACCGGCCACGCAGGCGAGCGCGGCGAGGGAGCGGCGGTTGATCATCAGGCGATTCTCCTGGAGTTGGACGTCATCTTGGACCTAACACGCAGGTAAACGGGTTCGATGCGCCCGGGGTTACACCTCTCATGAAGCTCTCACAGAGGTTGTCGGCGCCCACACCGGCGCCCCGCGGACCGTCGCCGCGCACCCCCAGGTACCCTGACGGTGTGTCAGACCAAGGACCGCAGATCGTCATCGTCGGCGCCGGCTTCGGGGGGATCGCGGCGGCGATCGAGCTGCGCCGCCACGGCATCCGCGACATCACGATCCTCGAGCGCGCGCCCGAGCTCGGCGGCACCTGGCACTTCAACTCCTACCCCGGCGCGGCCTGCGACGTCCCGAGCCACCTGTACTCCTACTCCTTCGCCCAGCGGCGCGACTGGACGCGGCTGTGCTCCCCGCAGGAGGACATCCTGCGCTACCTGCACCAGGTCGCGCGCGACCACGGGATCGACGAGCTCGTCCGCACCGACACGACCGTGACCGCCACGACGTGGGACGACACCACGCAGCGCTGGACGGTCGCCACGCAGGACGGCCCCTCCTACGAGGCGGACGCCGTGATCCTCGCCACGGGGCAGCTGCACCAGCCCGCCTACCCGCGGATCGAGGGCGCCGGCACCTTCGAGGGCAAGGTCTTCCACTCCGCGCAGTGGGACCACGCCTACGACCTGCGCGGCAAGAAGGTCGCCGTCATCGGGACGGGCGCCAGCGCCGTGCAGTTCGTCCCCGAGGTCGCCAAGGAGGCGGCGAAGCTCACCGTCTTCCAGCGCTCGGGCAACTGGTTCATGCCCCGCAAGAACCGCCCCTACCCCAAGGCGCTGCGCGCGGCGATCGAGCACGTCCCGGGAGTGCAGGCCTTCCGGCGGCGCTTCATCTACCACTACGGCGAGCTGCTGACCTTCGGCATCCGCCACCCGAAGACCGTCGGGCGCGTGCTGCACCTGCGCTCGATCGCGTTCATGCGCGCGCAGCTCAAGGACCCCGAGGTGCGCGCGAAGGCGTGGCCGGACTACACCTTCGGGTGCAAGCGCGTGCTCTTCAGCTCGGCCTACCTGCCGGCGCTGCAGCGGCCGAACGTCGAGCTCGTGACGGACGCCGTGGCGGGCCTGACGCCGACCGGCGTCGTCACCGCGGACGGCACGCTGCACGAGGCCGACTGCGTCATCTACGGCACGGGCTTCCGGACGAACGACTTCATGTTCCCGATGCAGGTCACGGGCGCGGAGGGCAAGGACCTCTCGCAGGAGTGGGCCGGCGGCGCGCACGCGCACCTGGGCATCAGCGTCCCGGGCTTCCCCTCCCTGTTCGTCATGTACGGCCCGAACACGAACACCTCCGGCGGCTCGATCATCGTCTACCTCGAGGCGCAGGCGCGGTACATCCGCCAGGCGCTGCAGGAGGTGCGCCGCCGCGGCGCCCGCGCGATCGACGTGCTCCCGGACGTCGAGGCCGCCGCCGACCGCGCGCTGCAGGCCCGCTTCAAGGGCACCGCGTGGACGGCCTGCGACTCGTGGTACCGGACGGACGAGGGCCGCATCGTCGCCAACTGGCCGGGCTACATGCGCGAGTACGAGGCGCAGACGCGCGAGCTGGACCCGTCGCAGTTCCGCTTCCTCCAGGCGGCGCCCGAGCCCGCGGAGCCCGTCGCCGCCGGAGCGTGATCCCAGCCGTGCCCGACGCGCTGCACTTCACCGACTCCGCCGAGGCCAACGCGCTCATCGCCCGCGACCCGATGGCGCTGCTCGTCGGCTTCGTCCTGGACCAGCAGGTCACGGTGCAGAAGGCCTTCGTCGGGCCGCTGGCGCTGCAGGAGCGCCTGGGGTCACTCGACGCGGCGACGCTGGCCGACGCCGACCTGGAGGCGGTCTTCCGGCAGAAGCCGGCGATCCACCGCTTCCCCGGCGCGATGGCCCAGCGCGTCAAGGCGCTCGCCGAGCACGTCCGCGACACCTACGACGGCGACGCGGCGCGCGTGTGGACGGACGCCCCCGACGGCGACGCGCTGCGGGCGAACCTCGCCGCCCTGCCGGGCTTCGGGGAGATGAAGGTCAAGGCGCTGGGCGCGGTGCTGGCCAAGCGCTTCGGCGTCGAGGCCGCCCAGGCGCTCGTCCCGTGGCATCCGACGCTCGGCGACGTGGACTCGATGGAGGCGCTCGGCGAGTATCAGGCGCTGAAGAAGGTCCACAAGCGGGAGTGGAGCACCGCCGCCGGGCCGCCCGGCTGACCCGTCCGCGCCCCCGGTGCGTAGATTCCTGGCGTGGCACCGCGCACGCCGATCTCCCGCACCTACCGCTTCGCGATGGCGGTCAACCGCCCGCCGATCCGCTGGTGGGGCCGCCTGCAGGTCGACGGGCTCGAGCACCTGCCCGCGGACGGGCCGACGCTCATCTGCGGCAACCACGACAGCCACTGGGACCCGGTGGCGATCGGCGTCGCGGCGATGCCGCGCCGCCAGATCCGGGCGCTGGCCAAGGCGTCGATGTGGAAGCGCCCGGGGCTGCGCCAGATCCTGAACGGCATGGGCCAGATCCCGATCCAGCGCGGGGCCGGGGACGGCGAGGCGATGCGCACGGCGATCGAGGAGCTGCGCGGCGGGGCGTGCATCGGCATCTTCCCCGAGGGGACCCTGAGCTACGGCAAGGTCCTGCGGGCGCGCAGCGGCATCGGGCGCCTGGCGATCGACGTCCCCGAGACGCAGGTCGTCTGCTGCGCGGTGACCGGGACGGTCGACCTCGTGCGCTTCCCGCGCCGGCCGGCGATCACCGTGAGCTTCTTCCCGCCGGCCGGCGGCGGCCCGCAGCCCGGCGAGGCGCCCGGCGCGTTCGCCGAGCGCCTGCTGGAGGAGATCCGCGAACGCGCCCCGCGCGTGAAGGCGGGGCGCCGCCGGTGACGACGGCCGTCGCGCGGATCCGCGACGCGCGGCCCGCCGAGCGGGCCGCCCTTCAGGCCCTCCAGGCGCGGGCCGCGGCGGTGTGGGAGGAGGACCGCGCGGTGCTCGAGGCGCATCCCGACGCGATCGTCGTCCCGGCCGACGCGATCGCCGAGCGACGCCTGCGCGTCGCCGTCGACGACGAGGACCGGCTGCTGGGGTTCTCGCTCGTGCTGCCGGTCGTCGTCGGCGAGCGCGAGCTGGACGGGCTCTTCGTCGAGCCGGACGCCATGGGCCGCGGCGTCGGGCGCCTGCTCGTGACGGACGTCGTGCAGCGGGCGCAGGCGGACGGCGCGGACCGGCTCTTCGTCGTCTCCGGACGCGGTGCCCGGGGGTTCTACGAGCGCCTGGGCTTCCGGCTGCTGGACGCCGTCCCCACGCGCTTCGGGCCGGCGCTGCAGCTGCAGCTGGCGCTGTAGCTCAGGCCTCGAACCACTCCGGCGGGTTGTCGAGCTCGGCGGCCATCTCGCGCGGGTGGATCGGCAGGATCGCCGAGACGTCGGTCGGGCAGATGTAGGCCGACAGCGGTGTGTCGCCGTGGCCGTTCGGCGTGAGCTGGACCTGGACGAAGCGCGTGTCGGCGCCCGCGTCCTCGATGCGCTGCACGACGAGGTCGGCGGGCTCCTGGCACCAGATGGGCTCGGAGTCGGCGCGGAGGAAGACCTTGCAGGGCATGCGGCGATTCTACGGCCGCGCCCGCCCCGGCCGCGGCCGCAGTAGGGTCGACGGCGTGGACGACGACGAGATCCGGACGCTGGTGGCTCGCCTCGGGCGCCGTCACCCGTCCGGCGGCAAGGCGATCGCCCGCGCGGCGATCATGGCCGAGGGCGAGGACGCGACCGCGGTCATCCGCTGGATCCTCGACCACGACGGACAGCCGGAGGCCGGCGCCGCGGCGTCCGGACCCGCCGGCGGGTTGCACGACCGGCGGGCGAGAACGCAGATGGCCGCCGCCGACCGGCCGCCGGTGCGGTACATCGTCCCCGCGGCCGCGCTGGCCGCGCCGGACGCCTGAGCTAGGCGGCCACCGCGACCGGCCCGGCGTCGCGTGACGGCGGCGGGACCGTCGGGGCGACCGACTTCGTGGCGCCCCCGCCGGGGAACGACAGGCGCAGGATCTTCCGGCCGACGGAGCGGTACTGGCGCCCGAGCGGGCCGCTGAGGTACGGCAGCCCGTAGCGCTCGCAGACGGCGCGGACCTGCGGGGCGATCTGCGCGTAGCGGTTGGACGGCAGGTCCGGGAAGAGGTGATGCTCGACCTGGAAGCTCAGGTTCCCGGTCATGAGATGAAAGAGCGGTGAGCCGTCCAGGTTGCAGGAGCCCAGCAGCTGCCGGACGTACCACTGGCCGCGGGACTCGTCCTCCAGCTGGTCCTCGGTGAACGTGTGCGCGCCGTCCGGGATGTGCCCCATGAAGACGACCGTGTGCACCCACGTGCTGCGCGCGACGTTCGCCGCGACGGTGCCCAGCAGCGTCGTCCTGAAGCCACGGCGGCCCGACAGCGCCGGGAAGACGACGTAGTCCTTGGCGAGCTGGCGGCCGGCCTTGCGCAGGAAGGCGACGACCTCGGCGCGGGCCTGCTCCTTCGTCTTCTCCCCGCGGCGGACGGCGTCGAGCTCCATGTCGTAGAGCGCGATGCCCCACTCGAAGGTCGCCGCCATGAGCGCGCCGTAGAGCGGCTGCAGGAGGTAGACGGGCTTCCACGGCTGCTCGGGGTCCACGCGCATCGCCGAGTAGCCCAGGTCGCGGTCCTTGCCCAGGACGTTCGTGAAGGTGTGGTGCTGGAAGTTGTGGGAGTACTTCCACGAGCGCGCGGTCGAGACGGCGTCCCACTCCCAGGTGCTCGAGTGGATCTCCGGGTCGCGCATCCAGTCCCACTGCCCGTGCATGACGTTGTGGCCGATCTCCATGTTCTCGATCGCCTTGGCGACCGCGAGCACGGCGGCGCCCGCCACGGCCGGCCCGCGACGCCCGCGCGCGAGCAGCAGCAGGCCGCGCCCGGCCGCCTCCAGGGCCCGCTGGGCGGCGATGACGCGCTTGATGTACGCCGCGTCGGCGGCGCCCAGGTCGGCCCGGACGGCGTCGCCGATCGCGTCCAGCTCGACGGCGATCGCGTCGAAGTCCGCAGCGGTCAGGTGCTGCATGGGGTCAGCGGTCTGCATGAGGTGGGGTTCCGATCCGGGGGAGGAGGCGTCGCGTGGCGTAGGGCTCCCGCAAGCGCACGCGCCTCCACAGCGTAGGGATCGGACTCGACACCGCGTCAACTCCTGACGCACCGGCATCCGGCGCACCCGGCGGGACGTTCGGTTTAGGGTCGCCGGATGTCACGCAGCCGTCGGGGTCAGCTTGCCTGCGCGGGGGTCCTCGCCGCGCTCGCCGTCGTCGTGCCGTCGAGCGCCGGGGCCGCGGTCGCGCCGTTCGGCGCGCAGGACGCAGGCGGCTTCCGCAACGTCCTGCCCCCGGGCACGCGCGGCCTGAACACGCTGACGGACTTCACGACCTTCACCGCGCTCGGCGCGCGCCCGTCGCACTCCTACGACCAGCTGCCGCTCTACCGCGACCTGCAGTACGCGTCCCCCACGCTGACCGACGCGCAGATCCCGAGCTTCTTCAAGGACGCGACCTTCGGCGTCCGGGACGGGCAGATCGAGTCGACCGAGACCCCGCGGCCCGGGGTCACGATCCTCCGTGACAAGGCCTACGGGGTGCCGCACGTCTACGGCGACACGCGCGCGGACGTCATGTTCGGCGCCGGCTACGTCGGCGTCGAGGACCGCCTCTTCCTCATGGACGTCCTGCGCCACACGGGTCGCGCGCAGCTGTCCTCGTTCGTCGGCGGCAGCGCCGGCAACCGGCAGATGGACCGCACCCAGTGGGCGCTCGCGCCGTACGACGAGGCCGACTACACCGCGCAGATCGCGGCGGCGCCCAAGCTCTACGGCGAGGAGGGCGCCCGCCTGGTCGCCGACGTCACCGCGTACGTCGAGGGCATCAACGCCGCGATCGCGGCCGCCCGCAACGACCCGTCGCGGATGCCGGCCGAGTACACGCTGCTGAACATCAGGCTGCAGGACTTCACGCGGGAGGACATCCTCGCCATCGCGTCGCTCGTCGGCGGCATCTTCGGCAAGGGCGGCGGCGGCGAGCTGAAGTCGGCGCTGCTGGCGCAGGCGCTGCAGCGGCGCTTCGGCAAGGTCAAGGGGGCGGCGGCGTGGCGGGACCTGCGCTCGAAGAACGACCCCGAGGCGAAGGTGACGATCGCCAAGCGCTTCCCCTACCAGACGCAGGACGCCTTCTCCAAGCGCGGGCTGGCGCTGCCGGACCC